>NZ_CP151280.1:0-90559 GCF_046736325.1 Paracoccus sp. ME4 | reverse complement strand
CTCTCGCACGATCTCGGCCATCTGGGGACGCTGCGCCATGAGCTGTCGCGCCTCTCGGCCATGGCATCCGGCGCGCATGGCCGCTCGCGCATGGCCGACCTCGTCACCTATCTGAAGGCGCAGCCGGTGGTCAGCTCGGCCATGGTGATGGACCATCTGGGCGTGACGCGCCGCACCGCCCTGTCGCTGATCGACGAGCTGGTCGAGGCCGGCTGCCTGACCAACCTCACCGCCCGCCGCACCACCCGGTTCTGGGCGCTGCCCTCACTCGCCACCCGGATGGGGCCTGCGAGAGAGGCAGGGGGCGTTCGTCGCGGCATGTCCGGTGATCGCGAGAGGCGAGGTGCGCGCCCAGAGCCCGGCGGCCGGTCGGACCCATGGCACGAGGACCGTGACGAAAGCCAACTCGACCGCATCATGGCCGAGCTGAATGATGCCATGTCCAGCCTGGATGATGCCGTGCGAAAAGCAGGCACTCGGCAGCAAAGGGACGAATAGGGCGACGACAAACAAAACCAGCTACGTCAGGTCGGCGAGCGCCGACCCAGATGAGCCGTGACCTCCACGCCTCGGCCGAAGTTTGAGGGCTGGATGGATGACGATCGCCACCTTTGAACAAGCCTGAAAGCTCATGCCCTCTTCCCCTCGGGACCAAGATGCAGAATGGTCATGCGCGAGCGGGGTCGGGGACAAGGCGGATGATGGCGATCTGGCAAGGCGCGTTATTGGCGACACTCCTCGCTTTGGCGGGCCTGAGAGAAGAGATGTTGAAAGAGTTGATATAGGTGTTTGTTCTTAAGGTTTGATGGTCTGATCCTTTCTCAGGAATGTAGGGAGACATTATGGGCAGGTTCGCGATGAAGCGCCACGACCACGCACTGAACCGCGCCGGGTTTGCCGGAGGCTGATTTTCGTTAGTTACGCGGCCATGGGTTCAGTTTCCAGAGCTGCGTAGAAGCTGGCCTCGGCTTCAGCGGGCGGGATGTTCCCGATTGGCTCGAGGATACGGCGGTTGTTGAACCGGTCCAACCATTCGAGCGTCGCGTATTCCACGGCTTCTAGACTGCGCCATGGGCCACGGCGGTGGATGACCTCAGCCTTGAACAGGCCATTGATCGTCTCGGCCAAGGCATTGTCGTAATTGTCACCGACGCTGCCCACCGAGGGTTTGGTACCGGCTTCTGCCAAGCGCTCGGTGTAGCGAATAGACAGGTATTGCGAGCCCCTGTCGCTGTGGTGAACCAGCCCCACGCCCTTTCCGGGGCGGCGATCATGCACCGCCTGTTCCAGGGCATCGAGAACGAACCCCGCATGCGCCGAACTGCTGACGCGCCAGCCAACGATCTTGCGGGCATAGGCATCGACGACGAAGGCGACATAGACGAAACTCTTCCAAGTGGCGACATATGTGAAATCCGACACCCACAACATGTTCGGTGCCGGAATACGGAACTGGCGGTTCACCTTTTCCAACGGGCAAGGCAGCTTCTTGTCTGGGATCGTCGTCTTCTGCGGCTTGTCTCTGATAATACCCTAAATACCCATGCCCCTCATCAGCCGTGCCACCGTGCAACGAGCGATATCGAAGCCTTCGCGGTGAAGCGGGTGCCAGATCTTGCGCAGGCCGTAGACGCGCCAGTTATCTTCGAAAACACGGCGGATCTCGGGACGCAGGGCTTCATCGAGGCGGGCGCGGTCCGACAGCCGCGCCGGATCGGCTCGCTTCGCCAGATGTTCATAATAGGTGGACGGGGCAATCGGCAGCGCGCTGCAGATCGGCTCGACCCCGTGCGCATCCATATGCGCGCCGATGAAACCAACCATCACTTCGACCGGCGGTCGAGCTCCGCCATCGCAAAATACGCTGACGCCTTGCGAAGGATCTCGTTCGCTTGGCGCAGCTCGCGGTTCTCGCAATCCAGTGCCTTCACGCGATCGGCCATCCCGGTCGGAATACCCGCCCGCTTGCCGCTATCAACCTCGGCTTTCTTGACCCAATCGTTCAAGGTCTGCGGCGCGCAGCCGATCTTAGCCGAAATCGACATGACCGCCTGCCACCAAGATCCATGCTGACTTTCATTGTCGAGGACCAGCCGCACCGCGCGTTCGCGCACATCAGGAGAAAACTTGTTCGTCGTCTTGCTCATGATGCTCCGTCCCGCTCAGGAGTCGGAGCCTCCGGCAAACCAGAAGCGGTTAACACCATCAAACACGCAGGTTACCCCCGCCTTGAGCCCGCCTGCGCCGCTTCCACATCTTGAACCGCTTGCGCAATGCCTGCACGCGCCCGACCTCCGGTATCAGATTGTCGCGCAACTGGGGGTTCGGAGGAATCTGCAGCGCGGCAGCGAACTCCTCGTCGAAACCGTCCAGCGACGCGATGGCCCTGTCGCGCACGAGCCGCGCATCAGCACGAGCCGCTTCGGACAGGCACCACTCCAGCGCCGCCTGCAGATCCGTGTCGCCTACCTGATCGGGCTCGAACACCGTGTGCCATCCCAGCTTGCGCGCCTGGCTGGTGACCTTGTCGCCTCCGGCAACGGGGTCGATCGCGATGGTCGGGATGCCGTTCTTCAGGGCTAGCACCATGCCGTGCAGCCGCGTCGTCAGCATGACGTCAAGCCGACCGCAGAGGGATTCGAACTGTGCCGCGTTGGACAGGCCGAACCGGTTCGTGGCAGCCGGGACGGACGTGTCCATCTCGATGACGGCGACGCCCGAAGCCTCTATCAGCCGGCGCAGCTTCTCCTCGGCCAGTGCCCCCCTGTGGCGATCGCCGTATTCGCGCTGAAATCCCGTCAGGCACAGCCCGACGACGGGGACGCGGGACGGTGCCTCGCGAAAGCTCAGGTCCGCTCGCACGGTCCTGTCGCTGTCCCGCTCCAGGAGAACCTCGAACGGGTTGAAGGTGGACAAGGGCTCGACCATCGTCAGGTTCACCCCGATATGGACACAGTGCTTGAAGCGGTCGAAGATGCTGTCGTGCTGCACGGCCATTGCCGGGGTGAACGGACCGCATATGACGAACAGGTGCGAGTAGCGCGCGGGGTCCAGGGTGAAGCGGTTCAGCCAGCTGCTGTCGACCGACTGGCGTGCGTCCGTGTAGGGCGTGACGTCATAGGCGATCCCCAATGCCTGCAGCCGACGCTCCGTCTGCCGCAGGACCTCCACGTCGCCGACGGTCGAGAAATGTCCGACCAGAAGGGCGCGTCGGTCGCGTGTGATCGTGGTCTGATGGCGCTTGGACATGTCGGGACAACTCTCGGAGCAATCGGATTCAGCAAAGCGGGGGCGGGTCGTCGCCCCCAGTGATCAAGGTGCCTTCAAATGGGGATATCGCCGCAAGACGTGACCTGCCCCCCCCCCCCGGTCGTTCCTCGGTCATGATTGAGGGCCTTCCGGTTCGAGATTGGTAGTCCGGAGGGTGTTCTGTGGCAAGCACGCCGCGCTCGGACCCGTCAGGGGGCGCAGGCGTCCGGCGCGTCTCGGGCCGCGTCAGGTTTCGTCGACGCCGCCTGGACCTCGCGTGTCAGGAACAGGGATGGAAGCGCAAGACGCGGCTTCCGTCCTGCGGATCGATCAGGGCGCTGGCGCGGACGCCGAAGACGCGCCGCAGAAGCGCGGGGTCAAGAACATCCGCCGGCGGCCCGAGCGCCTGCAGCCGACCGTCCTGCAGCACGGCCAGCCGGTCGCAGCGCATCGCTTGGTTCAGATCGTGCAGCGCGACCACCACCGTGATGCCGAGGCCCGCCACCAGATCCAGGATCGACAGCTGATGGCGGATGTCGAGATGGTTGGTCGGCTCGTCCAGCAGCAGGATCTGCGGGTCCTGCGCCAGCGCGCGGGCGTTGTGGGCGCGCTGGCGCTCGCCGCCCGACAGGGTCGACCAGTCGCGGGCGGCCAGATGGGCCAGATCGACCCGCCGCAAGGCACGGGCGACATGGGCGTCATCCGCGTCCGACCACGGGCTCAGCGCGTCGAGCCAGGGGGTGCGGCCAAGGGCGACCGCGTCGCGGACGCTGATCCGGTCCGACGTGTCCGCGCTTTGCGCGACCAGCGCGATCCGTCGGGCGATCTGGCGCTGCGGCATGGCGGCCATCGGCCGGCCGTCCAGCAGCACGCGCCCCCGGTCAGGCCGCACCAGCCCCGCCAGAAGGCGCAGCAGGGTCGACTTGCCCGAACCGTTCGGACCGATGAGGCCCAGCACCTCGCGGGGTGCGACGGTCAGGCCGATGCCGCTCAGCAGGTCGCGGCCCCGCACGCGGCGGCCGAGGTCCTGGGCCTCCAGGGTCATGGCACGGACCTCGCCCGGATCAGGATGACGGCGAAGGCCGGTGCGCCGACAAGGGCCGTCACCACGCCGATGGGCAGGGTCTGCCCCGGCACCAGCATGCGCGCGATCACGTCGGCGGCGATCAGGAAGACCATCCCGATCAGCGCCGAGACCGGCACGAGGCGCATGTGGCGACTGCCGACCAGAAACCGCGCCGCATGGGGCACCACCAGCCCGACGAAGCCGATCGCCCCGGTGATCGAGACCAGAACCGCCGTGGCCGCCGCCGTCGCAAGGATCAGGATGCCCTGCACGCGGCGCACCGGCACGCCGAGCGAGGCCGCGGATTCCGTGCCGAAGGTGAAGGCGTCGAGCGAACGGACATGCCACAGGGCCGCGCCCGACGCGACCAGGACGGCCGCGCCCGCCAGCCACACGTCGGACCACCGGACACCCGACAGGTTGCCCAGCAGCCAGAACATGATGCCCCGCGCCTGTTCGGCACTGGCCGAGCGGGCGATGATGAAGCTGGTCAGCGCGTTGAAGAGCTGCGAGCCGGCGATGCCCGCCAGCACGATCTGCGCCGCACCGCGCGCGCTTGGGCCGCCGCCCGACAGGCGCGCCAGTCCCACGACCAGCGCAAAGGCCGACAGTGCGCCCAGAAGGGCGCCCACCGACAGGGGCACGAGGGCGGCCCCCAGCCCCGCTACGGCGACCAGCACCGCCCCCGTCGACGCCCCGGCCGAGATGCCCAGCAGATAGGGATCGGCCAGCGCATTGCGCAGCAGCGTCTGCAGCACCAGCCCCGAGACCGCCAGTCCCGCTCCGCAGGCCCCGGCCACCAGCGCGCGCGGCAGCCGGTAGGACCAGATGATGCCCTGGTCGATCGGGTCCACCGGGTAACCGGCGCCCCAGAGCTGGTTGGCGAGGGCCTGCCAGACGGTGGCGACCGGGATCGGCGTCTCGCCCAAGGCCGCGCCGATCAGGGGCGCCGCCACGATCAGCGCCGCCGCCCAGATCCAACCCGGTGCGCGTGGCCGCCGGATGACGGCCACATCGACATGCCCGGTCATTCGGACAACCCGTCCATGCCCTCGGCCAGCGCCTCGAGCCCGTCGATGACGCGGATGCTGGCATGCATCGCCTCGGCGTCAAGGATGACGATGCGGTCCTTCCTGACGGCGGTCATCTGGCGGGTCACCGGGTCGGACTTGAGAAAGCGCAGCTTTTCCTCGACGTCATCGGCCGGAAAGCGGCGGCGATCCATGCGCGCGATCACGATGACCGACGGGTCCGCGCGGGCGATCGTCTCCCACCCCACGGTCGGCCATTCCTCATCGGATGTGACGACGTTGCGCAGGCCAAGCCGCTCCAGCATCCAGGCCGGGATGCCCATCGCGCCGGCCATGTAGGGGTCAAGCTGCAGATCGGCGGAGGAGAACCAGACCGCCGCCGAGGCGTCCGGCAGGTCCATCGCCGCCGCACGCGCGACCACGGCGGTCTCGCGGGCCTTCAGGTCGGCGATCAGCGCGGCGCCGGCATCCTGCGCGTCCATCACCTGCGCCATCTGGTCGATGCTGTCCCAAAGGGTCTGGATGTCGAAGGGCGCAAGGCGGGTGCCGTCCGCGCCGACGAGGTTGTCCTTCCCCACGCAGTCGGCCGGCATGACATAGGCCGGGATGCCCAGATCGGCGAACTGCTGTCGCGTGCCGACCGCGCCCTGCGCGCCGATCATCCATTCGAACATGGTCGGCACGAAGCCGGGGCGCCTGCTCACGACGGCCTCGAAGCCGGGCGTGTCGTCGCTGATGCGCGCGACCTGCGCGTCCTCATCCTCGAACTGCGGCAGCACGGCGTTGAACCACAGCGCGGTTCCCGCCATGCGGTCGGCCTGGCCCAGGGCGTAGAGGATCTCGGTCGTGGCCTGCCCGACCGAGACGACATTGTCGGGGCGCGCCGGAAAGGTCAGCGCATGCCCGCAATTGTCGATGATCAGGGGATATTCGGTCGGCGCAGCGATGGCGGCGGGCGCTGCCAGTGCGAAGAGCGCGGTCAAGGTCAAACGGTTCATGGTCGTCCTTCATCATGCGAAGGACGGGGTTGAAGAAGGCGCATCGGCTGACCCCGGGCATCAGCCGGGGATGGCCGCGTCTTGCGGTCAGGCTCGATCACTGCCGGGTCGCGGCACATGCGGTCTTTCTCCGGGGCACCCCGCCCGGGTTGGCTTCGATCACGATGGCAGGTCTCCTGACTTGCGGATCGCGGCCTTCCCCGCCTTCCCGGCGCACGGGCGCCAGTGGCATCATGGGGTCGGCTCACCGCTTACAGTTGCGGGGGCAGTCGTGGATTTGGCGCCTGATGGCTACACCGCACCACGTTCCCTTTTCACCCGGTCGGACCTTGGCCGACCGGGAACCATCGCCGCGAGTCATGGTCGGAAACGGCCGGCAGGTCAAACGGAAGTTGGCAAGGCGGCCACCGCTGCGAACCTTCCCGCAACCGACCCGGCGTCGCCAGCCGTTCGTGATGAGCGTGCTCCCGAAGCATCTCCGCAAGTTCGGGCATGGGGCCGAGGCTGGATGGCCATGCGTCACCGCCATGCGCAGGCGTGAGCGGTTCTCCCTGGCCAATCCGCCATCGGGCCTCTTGTGCAGAGCGTCGGGCGCCAACGGGGATCAGGGACTGTGATGGGCCGAAGGCCGGGGCATCTTGAACCACAACTCCCGCAGGCATGGCGACGCCTTGCCGGGAAAACGCGCGTCCATCATGCCGCAGACGCGATAAGATAGTGCGCTTTTTAATGGCGTCGCGGCTATTGTCGTCCGCCACGACATCCGGCGGGTTCGATCTGCTCCGACCCCGATCTGTGGTGATCGACGGTCGCCATGCAAAGGGACAGCGACGCCTGGTCGCTTCACAAACGGCTTTGTCTGGCCTAATGCTGTCCCTCAGTCGGAAAGCGAACCCCTTGACCCCTGCGCCCCATCATCGTGACGGAGATCGCCGCCCATTTGCGGCGGGTGCGCGCATGCTGCGATGGCTGCTGGTCCTTCCGCTGGTCTTCTTCGCCCTGTTCTCGCCCGGCACGATGCTCGAGACGCCGCCTCATGGGGGTGTCCGGATCGTGCTCTGCACCGGCGAGGGGATGGTCGAGGCGGTCATGACGCCTGACGGCCGGATCACCCCGGATCAGGGATCGGACCATGACGGCGGCCTGCGCTGCGATTGGGCGCTGCATGGGCAATCGGTGCTGGCCTCTGCCGGGACCATGGTCGATGCCCCGCTGCTTCTGGAACTGACGTTCCGCCATGTCGGCACCGTGCCGATGCATGTGCGTCGCGCCGAGGTGCTGACGCCTGCCGCCAGGGGCCCCCCTCTCATCGCGTGACCGGCCCGACCGCCCGCCGATCCCGGCAGGCGACGTCCCTGACCTTCACCGATGAGACCCGACATGCAGAAATCCCTGTTTCTTGCCGCGCTGGCCGCGGCATCCCTGATCGCATCCGCAACCTTGGCGCATGGCCCGGCCGATGGCGGCGACCACAGCCATGGCGATCACGCCGCGGCACCTGACGCGGCCCTGGCCCTGCCCGATCCGGAGGCCTCCTGGCAGCTGGGCGCGCTGACGCTGGCCGCGCCCTACTCGCGCGCGACCCTGCCCAACGCCCCCGTCGCGGGCGGTTTCCTGACCATCGCCAATGGCGGCGAGGCCGACGACCGGCTGATCGCGGCCTCCTCCGCCATCGCGGGCCGCATGGAGATCCATGAGATGGTGATGGACGGCGACGTCATGGCCATGCGCGCGCTGGAGGAGGGCCTGCCCATCCCGGCCGGCCAGACGGTCGCGCTGCAGCCCGGCGGCTATCACCTGATGTTCATGGACCTGACCGGTCCGCTGGTCGAGGGAGAGACCGTCGACGTCACCCTGACCTTCGAGGATGCGGGCCAGATCACCGTGCCGCTGTCGATCCAGGCCTTCAACGCGGGCGCCGTGGGTCATGGCGCCCATGGCGCCGACGCGCATGCGGATCACTGATCATGGCTGACGCAAACAGCCTGCGGATGCTGCGCGCGGTGCTCTGGGCCGCGGTCGTGACCGCCGCGCTCATCCTGCTCTGGGCGCTGTTCCTGCGCCCGGAACCCGGCGCGCAGCCCATGGCCCTGCAATCCCTGGGCAAGGGCGATTACGCCCTGGTCACGGCCGACGGGCAGCCCTTCACCCAGGCCGACCTGGCCGGTCAGCCGACGGCGGTGTTCTTCGGCTTCACCCATTGCCCCGATGTCTGCCCGACCACCCTGGGCGAGGTCACCGCCTGGCAGGAGGATCTGGCCCGGGACGGCCAGCAGCTGCGGACGCTGTTCATCACCGTGGACCCCGAGCGGGACACGCGCGAGGTCCTGGGCGAATACGTCTCCTGGGTACCCGGCGTCACCGGCATCACAGGCGACCGGGCCGAGATCGACAAAGCCATCGCGGCCTTTCGCATCTATGCCGCGCCCGTCCCGCTGGAGGGCGGCGGCTATACGATGAACCACTCGACCCAGGTCCTGCTGTTCGATGCGCGGGGCGCCTATTTCGGGCTGATCGGCTATCGCGAGGACCATGACCGCGCGATGGGCACCATCCGCCGCCTGCTGGCCAGCTGATCCCTGGCGGCGGCGCGCAGGCCGCGTGCCGCCGCATCATCCATACCGACAACCCACAGGGAACCTCCATGTCCGATGCGACCATGGACGCCACGACCCGCATGCCTGCGGCAGCGTCCGACCTCTATCGCGCCGTGTGGCGCTGGCATTTCTATGCGGGACTGTTCGTCCTGCCCTTCCTGATCACCCTGGCGATCACCGGCGCGGCCTATCTGTTCCGCGACGAGATCGACATGATCGTGCATGCCGACATCAAGCGGGTCGCGGTCCAGGAGACCGCCCCCCTTAGCCCCGAGCAGCTGGTCGCATCGGCGATCACCGCCGTGCCCGGACGCGCGGTCAAGTATACCGACCCCGCCGCCCCCCATGTCTCGGCCGAGATCACCGTGGCCGCCGATGACGGACGGCGGATGGCGGTCTATGTCGACCCCTACAGGGGCAACGTGCTGGGCGCGCGCCCGGACCGCAGCACGGTCATGTGGACGGTGCGCTATCTGCACAGCCTGCGCTATTTCGGCCCCGTGGCGCGCGGCGTGATCGAGATCGTGGGCGGCTGGACGATCCTGCTGGTCGGCACGGGGATCTACCTGTGGTGGCCGCGCGGCCGCTCGGGCGGGGTTCTGTCGGTCCGGGGCGACCGCCGCAAGCGCGTCTTCTGGCGCGACACCCATGCGGTGACGGGCATCGTGGTGGGCGGCTTCATCGTGTTCCTGGCGGTGACCGGCATGCCCTGGTCGCAGGTCTGGGGCGGCAAGGTCAACGAATGGGCCAACGGACACAATTTCGGCTATCCGTCCGGCGTGCGCGTCGACGTGCCGATGTCCGGGCAGCGCCTGACCGAGACCGCGCAGACCTCGTGGTCGCTGGAGCAGGCGCAGGTCCCCGAAACCCTGCCGCCCGCCGAGGGCGCGACCCCCATCGGCCTTGACGCCGCGGTCGCGGAGTTCGACCGGCTTGGGCTGCATGCGGGCTATGCGGTGTCGCTGCCCTCCTCGCCGACGGGGGTCTACAGCGGCTCGGTCTATCCCGACGATCTCAGCCAGCAGCGCGTGGTGCATCTGGACCAATACGACGGCCAGCCGCTGCTGGACATGAGCTATGCCGATTACGGCCCCATGGGGCGCTGGCTGGAGTTCGGGATCAACACCCATATGGGCCAGCAGTTCGGCCTCGCCAACCAGATCGTCCTGCTGGCGGTCTGCGCAGGGGTGATCCTCCTGGCCGTCTCGGCCGGCATGATGTGGTGGAAGCGCCGCCCGTCGCGGTCGATGGGCGTGCCGCCGATGCCGCGGGACAAGCGCGTGTTCCGCGGTCTTCTGGCGATCCTGGCGGTCGGGGGCATCCTCTTTCCGCTGACGGGCGCATCGCTTCTGGTCATGCTGGGCCTGGACATGCTGGTCCGCCGCCTGCGCGGGCGCGACGGCCTGCAGCCGACCTGACACCGGCGGCCCGCCCCGGCAGGCGGGCCGATCCTTCAGAACAATCGATCGGACAGTGACAATGACATTCCCCGCTTCCCGGGCCTGGCTGCTTCTTTCCGCCGCCTGCCTCATCGCCCCTGCCGCAAAGGCGCGGGAGCCGATCCTTCTCGACCCCATCACCCTCTATGCCTCGCGGAACGGCGCGGTGATCGACGGCTACCGCGCCACGGCGGCGACCAGCGCCACCCGGACCGAGACGCCGCTGCGGCAGGTGCCGCAATCGGTGCAGGTGATCACGCCCCGGATCCTCCAGGACCAGGGCGTGACGACCATGCAGGAGGCGCTGCGCAACGTCAGCGGCGCCCAGGGCAACGTGCCCCTGCAGACACCGGCCTTCGAATCGACCATCCTGCGCGGCTTTCCGGCGCAGTTCTTCCGCGACGGCATCTCGAACTACATCAACACAGGCGATGCCGATGCCCTGGCCGGCGTCGAGAGGATCGAGGTCCTCAAGGGGCCGAACGCCATCCTCTACGGTGGCGGTGTGGGCGCCCCCTTGGGCGGGATCGTCAACATCGTCACCAGGAAGCCCGAGGATCGGGACTTCACCACCCTCGGGCTGACCTATGGCACGAATAACACCGTCGAGCCGTCCTTCGACATCAACCGGACCCTGCCCGGCAACGTGCTGTTCCGCGTGAACGGCAGCTATGCCCGCTCCGACGCCGATGTGGACGTGATCGAGACCGAGCGTTATTCGCTGAGCCCCTCGCTGACCTTCGGCCATGGCACCGACACGCGGCTGACCATCGAGGGGCACCTGTCGCGGTGGGAGGCGCAGGAATATCAGGGCCTTCCCGCCGTCGGCACCGTCGCCGGAGACTTCCGGCTAGACCGGGACCTCTACATCGGCGATCCGGACATCCCCGCCAGCCACACCAGGACCCGCAAGCTGACGGTGACGCTGGACCATGATTTCGACGGCGCGTGGTCGAACCGCACGCAGTTCCGCCATGGCCGCAACGATGTCGAACAGATCACCCAGATCACCCTGTCTGCCGCGCCCGATGCCGGTCCGACGACGTGGAACCTGTTCAACTCCTATGTGCCCGGAAAGCAGACCGAATACAGCCTGAACACCTCGTTCCAGGGCCGCTTTGCCACAAGAGGCTGGGATCACACCCTCCTGTTCGGTGCGGATGTCTCGCGGATCGAGGATTACTCGCTCATGTATATGGATTTCGCAGGCACGAACGACCTGCTGAACCCGGGGGCGTGGCCCGAATGGACCATGCCCTCGACGCTGGCGATGGGCGAGGGCGACGGGCGCTACACGACCGCAGGGGCGTTCGTCCAGGCACAGTCGACGTATGGGCGGCTGCACCTTCTGGGCGGGCTGCGCCTGGCCTATCTCAAGACGGACTATGATTCTGAAGGCTATGGCCGTCGGGATACGCTGGACAAGACGCGCCTGCTGCCGCGGATCGGCGCGGTCTATGACCTGGATGACAGGATGTCGGCCTTTGCCAGCTACAGCGAGGGACTGAGCGCCAACGCGTTCTACTTCTATTCGTCCATGCCGAAACCGGAACATTCGAAGCAGGCCGAGATCGGCGTGAAATACGACGACGGCGCCCTGTCGGGCAGCATCGCCGCCTTCCGGATCGAGCGCAGCAACGTGCCGGTCACCGATCCGACCGATCCGACATTCCTGACCAGCATCACCGAGGGTCAGCAGCGCGCGCAGGGGATCGAGCTTGACGGCGTGTGGCAGACCGGCGGCGCATGGCGGGTCTTGGCGAACTATGCCTATACCGATGCCGAACTGACGCGGGACATTCCCATGGGTGCCGTCGCAGGCTCCGACCTGCCCGGCGTTCCGCGCCATTCGGCCAGCCTGTGGATCGACCATGACCGCCGCGACAAGGCCGGTGACGGCTGGCGTGCAGGGGCGGGAATTCATGCCGCCTCCCCGTCCTGGGTCGAGCAGTCCAACACCTACAGGACGGCCGGATACGGCGTGGTCAACGCCTCGGCAAGCTACACCTCCGGCGGGACAAGCGTCTCGATCGCCGTCAAGAACCTGCTGGATCAGGATCACGATCTGCCGTTCTGGAAGATGATGGAGGGCCGCGTCGCCCCGGGACCCGAACGTCAGGTCCTGCTGAACGTCAGCCGAACGTTCTGACACGGTTCGGAACGGCGATGCCGGGTCGCTCCGATTGTCCGCCTGCCGCAAGTGGTGCCGCTGACGGTTTCTGGATAGGCCAAGCCGGTCCGGGTGAGCGTGAGGCGAAGTAGTATATGGCGGTCAGGCCCCGCATCCGTGAGGGGTCAGCTGAGGCTATGGCGCGATGCCGCCCGATGGCGTGCGTAAACGAAGCCGCCACGGACGGTGTCTGACGATGCCGGCACCGGGGCGGAGGCAGGCCCGCGATCACGACTGCTCCGGCAAGGGGGGGCATGGCAAGGATCGCTGCCGCGTTCAGGAACGCCGGCTGCAAGACCGCAGACGCCCCGACCGGTGGCTGTCGCGCCTTTCCATGGGAATGCAACCCGACTCGGGTTGCAGCGCCTTGTTTCCGGCCCGCGGCGTTCCGCCTCTCAGGCGGCCTGTGCGGCAAGGAAGCCTTGCAGACGCGCGGTGCGGGGATGGCGCAGGACCTCGGCGGGGTTGCCCTCCTCGGCGATCACGCCCTTGTCGAGGAACACGACGCGATTGGCGACGTCGCGCGCGAAGTTCATCTCATGCGTGACGACGATCATCGTGCGCCCCTCCTCGGCAAGGCTGCGCATCACCCGCAGCACCTCGCCCACCAGTTCGGGGTCCAGCGCGCTGGTCGGCTCGTCGAACAGCATCAGCTCGGGCTCCATCGCAAGGGCGCGGGCGATGGCCACGCGCTGCTGCTCTCCGCCCGACAGGAAGCCCGGATAGGCGTCCTTGCGGTGCGAGACCCCGACGCGGGCAAGATAGTGATCGGCCCGCTCGGCCGCCTCGGGGCGCGACAGGCCATGGACGCGGACGGGCCCCAGCATGACATTCTCGCGTGCGGTCAGGTGCGACCACAGGTTGAACTGCTGAAAGACCATCGTCACGCGGGCGCGGAAGGCCCGCAGCTGCGCCGGATCGGCGACGGTCTGATCGCCGTTGCGGTCCCGCTTGCAGGCCAGCACCTCACCGCCAAGGGCGATCCGGCCCGCCGTGGGATGCTCCAGGAAGTTGAGGCAGCGCAGGAAGGTGCTCTTGCCCGAGCCCGAGGAGCCGATCATCGAGATCACGTCCCCCTTGGCGGCGGCAAGGCTGATGCCGCACAGCACCTCGCGGGTGCCGAAGCTCTTGCGGATGTCGGTCGCGTGAAGCATGGATCTGGTCCTCAGGGGCTGAGCAGCGGGCCGTCGCGGAACGGACGTTCGCCTGCGATCTTGCCAAGGCGCTTGCCGGCCTCGGCGATGCGGGTGGCGGGGCGGGCGTAGAAGACGCCCGAGGTGGTCGCGCGGACGGGCAGCACGGCGCCGCTTTCCAGATCGGTGATCTCGGCGATCGGATCGCCCGCCGCAACGGTGGCGCCCAGTGGCGCGACATAGGACAGAAGCCCGGCGGCGGGGGCGACCAGCGCCTCGGATCCGGCCAAGGGCGTCGGCCGGCAGGACGGCGGCGGCAGGTCGACCGCGCCCGCGATGACGCCCAGATGCGTCAGATAGTCCAGGATCGCCCCGGCATCCCGCGCCCCCAGGTCGCGGCACACGTCCGAACGGCCGCGCAGTTCCACCGTGGTGCTGGCGCAGCCCATCGGCACGGGGCAGTCCGGAAAGCGCGCGGCCAGCGCGGTCCAGGGACCCGACAGCGCCTCGTCGAAGGGATGGCCGCCCGACACCTCGGCCAGCAGCACCGCGCGACAGCCGGTCAGCGCGGCAAGGGGCGCCAGCCGGTCCCATGCCGCGGGCTGGGTATAGAGGTGCATCTCGGCCTCGCCGTCGCAATGCAGGTCCAGCACCACATCCGCGCCAAGCGCCTGCCCCATCAGGTGATGGCGCAGCGCCTCGGCCGGACCGACGGGGCAGCGCGCGGCCAGAACCGTCCGCAGCGCGGCGCGGATCAGCGCGACATTGGTCGCCGCGTCATCCGTCAGCCGGCCCGCAAGCGCCGAGGCCGCGTCCTCGGTCAGGTCGGGATAGTCGCGGTTGAAGTTGCGCCCGTCATAGAGGTCGAACCGCCCCGAATGATCGCCATGCAGCACCTGCCCGAGGCCCAGAGGGTTGGCGAAGGGCACGACCGTCACATGGCCGCGCATCCCGCCCGCCGCCTCGACCTCGGCCAGTCGGTCGGCCAGTTGCCGCGCCGCCATCATCCCCGGCCCCTCATCCGCGTGCAGCCCGCCCTGCACATGGACATGCGGCCGCGCATCCGGGTCGCCGAAGGACAGGGTCAGGACCCGATGGCAGGTGCCGGGACCGCGTCCGGGCAGGGAGAAATGACGTTCACGCATGGGCAGGCTCTTTCACGGGGTCGGGACGCGGGGTGGCGCTGGCGCGCGGGTCCAGGTGGCGCAGGTAATGCCGTTCCAGAGCGCGGAACAGGCCGGTCAGGACCAGCGTCAGCCCCAGATAGAAGACCGCCGCCATGCCGAAGCTTTCGGGGATCTTCAGGTAGTTGGTATAGACATCGCGGCCGACGCGCAGGATCTCGACGATGGTGACGGTGCTGGCCAGCGCCGTCGCGTGCATCAGCTGCACGATCTCGTTGCCGTATTGCGGCAGCGCGCGGCGCCACGCACCCGGCCAGAAGACGTCGCGGAACACCTGCGCGCGCGACAGGCCCATGGCACGGGCGGCCTCGATCTCGCCCGAGGGGGTGGTGCGGATCGCGCCGGCGAAGATCTCGGTCGTGTAGGCGGTGGTGTTCAGCGTGAAGGCAAGCCAGGCGCAGAACCACGGATCGCGCAGCACGGGCCAGAGCGCGCTGTTCCGGATCACCCCGAACTGCGGCAGGCCGTAATAGATGATGAACAGCTGCACCAGCAGCGGCGTGCCGCGGATGACAAAGGTGAAGCCGAAGACCGGCCAGCGGGCCCACCGGCTGCGGGCGGATCGTGCGACGGCCAGCGGCACCGCCAGCGCCAGCCCCGCGATGGCCGAGGTCACCAGCAGCAGCAGCGTCATCAGCAGCCCGTTCCAGAACGCGGGCAGCATGTCGCGCACGATGGTCCAGTCGATCATGCCGTGGCCTCCGGACGGACCCCGCGCGAGACGCGGCGTTCGAGCGCGCCCAGTGCGAGGATCGAGAGGGTGGTGACCGCCAGATAGATCGCCCCGATCAGCGCGTAGAAGGTGAACGGTTCGCGCGTGGCCGCCGAGGCCAGCGAGGCGCGGTGCACCATGTCGTCAAGGCCGATGATCGACACCAGCGCGGTCGCCTTGAGCATCACCAGCCAGTTGTTGGTGAAGCCCGGAATGGCATGGCGCACCATCTGCGGGATGACGATGTCGCGCATCACCTGCCCGCGGGTCAGGCCCATGGCGTGCCCCGCCTCGATCTGGCCGCGCGGGATGGCGAGGATGGCGCCGCGGAACGTCTCGGTCAGATAGGCGCCGAAGACGAAGCCCAACGTGATCGTGCCGGCCAGAAAGGCGTTGATGTCGATATAGTCCCAGCCCCGCGCGGCGGCGACGCGGTTCAGCAGGATCTGTCCACCGTAGAAGACGATCAGCATCAGCAGCAGGTCGGGCAGCGCCCGGATGACCGTGGTATAGGCCCCCGCGATCCCGCGCAGCACGGGCGAGGCGGACAGCTTGGCGCTGGCCCCCATCAGACCGAAGATGCAGGCCACGGCCAGCGACACCAGCGCCACCGACAGCGTGACCCGCAGCCCGTCGAGGATCATCGGCAGATAGCCGTGAAACATCGCTTGTCCTTCCTTTCGTGGGCGGCCCGTCGTGGTGGCCTGTCAGGGAAAGGCACCACCGCGTCGGCGGCGGCGCATCGGGTCACTGCCGGGCGTGCGGCGGGGTGATGTCGAAGTCGAAGTACCGACCCGCCATCTCGGCATAGCTTCCGTCCTCCAGGATCGCGGCCAGCGCCTGGTTGACGCGGGTCCGCAGCGCCTCGTCGCCCTTGCGCATGGCGATGCCGACGCCGCCATCGACGCTGTCCGTCAGGGTCAGCGTCTCGCCGACCTGGGCAAAGCCCTCGCCCTCGGGCTGCTTCAGGAACGCCTCGGCCGAGACGACGGACGAGCCGAAGGCGATGTCGCCGCGTCCCGCCGCCAGCTCCAGATAGACCGCCGGTTCCCGGTCCACCGCCAGGATGCGGCTGTCTGGATAGGTCGCCTGCAGATACTGCGCGCGGGGGCTGTTGCGCAGCACGATGATTGTCTTGCCAGCCAGTTCCTCGGGGCTGTAGCCTTCGAAGGCACCCTCGGCCGCGACGAAGCGCGAGGGGACGTCATAATAGGGATCGGAAAAATCGACCACCTTCCTGCGCTCGTCGGTGATGGTCATCGAGGCGACGATCATGTCGAACTTGTTGGCCGCCAGCGCCGGGATCATGCCGTCCCATTCCTGCTGGACCAGCGTGCATTCGGCCTGCATCTGTTCGCAGATCGCATTCGCGATGTCGATGTCGAAGCCCGACAGCGATCCGTCCGGCGCGACCTGGCTGAAGGGAGGATAATTGCCTTCGACGCCGATCCGGACCTGGTCCTGGGCGAATGCGGCGCCGGAAAGGGCGAAGAGGGACAGTGCGGCAAGGGAGAGGCGCATGGGGACTCCTGTCGGGGCTGGATATGACTTTCTTATTTTCATAAGATTGAAAAATGAAAAATGATCCGTCAACCGAAATCTCTCCATGGGGGGCGGGCGCGGCACGGCATTTTGCCGACAGCCCGCTTGGACGCGAGGTCATCGCCCTGCTGCGCGAGGGGTCGAAATCGCAGCGTGCGCTGTCGGATTTCGTGCTGCGCAACCCGGTCTTCGTCGCCACCCACGGCATCGAGGATGTCTCGCGCGCGGCCGCCATCTCGGCCAGCACCATCAGCCGCTATGTGCGCGACCTGGGGATCGAGGGCTATCCCGCCTTCCGCGCGGGCGTGGCCGATACGGTCGCGGGCCTTGTCGCGCCGGTCGCCAAGCTGGAGACGGGGCTGGCCCAGGGTGCCGGGATGCCCGCCGAGGCCTCGCTTGGCGCGGCCATGACGCAGGTCCAGGCGCTGTCGGACGCGGCCACGGCCGAGGCGCTGCGCGAGGCCAGCGCGATGCTGGCCAGGGCGCGGCAGGTCTGGATCATGGGCTTTGGCCTTTCCGCGCATCTGGCGGCGATCCTGGCGCTTGGGTTGCAGCCGTATCGCGACGGGATCGTGAACGTCGTCCAGTTCGGCGGCACCGAGGTCGCGGCAGGTCGGCTGACCTCGGCTGGGCCGGGCGATGTCGTGGTCGCGATATCCTTTCCGCGCTATTCCAGCGACGTGGCCGATCTGGCGCGGGGGGTTCGCGCGATGGGGGCCACGCTGATCGCCCTGACGGATTCACCCGCAGCGCCCCTGGCCCAGGCCTGCGACCACCTGCTGCTGGCACCGGCGCAGCATCCGATCCTGTCCTCGTCGTGCCTGCCCGGCCTTGCCCTGATCGAGGCGCTGCTGTCCGAGTTCCTCCTGTCCGATCCGGCCCATGTCGAAAGGGCCAGCCGGCTGGCGGCGATCATGTCCGCCTATCTGGCCGACGGCGGGGATGGCTGAGCGGCAAGGGGGACCGATGAAGGGACGCCGCGGCACGGTCGGGCCTTGCAGGGTCGCAAGGCGCGACATGCGGGTGGCGATCCGGCTCTGGCCGGCCTGTCGGACTTGGGACCGGCGGGCAATCGCGGCGGCGGACCGGCCCGTGTCCGAAAACGGTTTGATCGGCCGCGGAATGCCCCGCGATCACCCTCGGCCATCTGCAGGCTGTGTGGTCTCGATCCGAACCGATGGCCGCGATGCCGGCGCAAATCATCTTGCCGCACGGCCGGGCAGGCCTTAGCGTCGGCCTGTCTTATTGAGGCATCCTGCATTGGTTCATCTTCACGCGGTCGATTACGACCAGTCCACCCTTCATTATCTCCTGCACTATGCGTGGCGGTGGCCGGGCGACAGCCTGGTCCGGGGGCAGCCAGGCACGGGAGGACCCCATGCCGACCACCTGACGATCTTTGATTCCGAATGGAAGACGTTCAAGGTCGACGTGTTCGGCGACGGCCTCGTCACCGACGACCGGCTCAGCCTGACGGACGGTCGGATAGGCCGGATCGACCTTTCCGAAGGGTTTCGTTTTTCCCCGTTCCTTCCTGCGGGAAGCCATGAGTTGCGGCTCAGTCTGGACGGTCTGTCGCTGACGCCCGCCGTCCTGCGTCGGGTGTATGACACGCCCGATATCCGCGACGATGCCGCCTTCGTCGCAAGGATCTTCGCGGGCAACGACCTTCTGGAGGTCACGGGCTCAAGCAGGGTGTCGGGCCATGCCGGACACGACACGATCCGTGCCGGGGACGGCGATGACACGCTTCAGGGTGGTGCCGGCAATGACCGCGTCAATGCGGGTGGCGGCGATGACATCGTCTATCTCGATGCCGGGAACGACCATCTGATCGGAGGTCCGGGCCGCGACGTTCTTGTCGTCCGCTCTGCGGTCGGCATGGGGATCGACCTCGCCGCGGGTACGGTTCAGGGAGCGGGCCTTGGCCGCGACACGATCACGGGGTTCGAGATCGTCCGCGGCAATGAGGGCTTCGACCGTATCGGAGGCGATGCCCGTGCCGACACCCTGATGGGCATGGGCGGCAACGACACGCTGTCCGGACGCGACGGGAACGACGTCATTCGCGGTGGCGCGGGAAAGGACATCCTCCAGGGCGGCGCAGGCGACGATCTGCTGTTCGGCGGCGATGACAATGACATCCTGTCCGGGGGCGGGGGCACGGACGATCTGTACGGCGACGCAGGCGATGACCTGTTGCGCGCAGGAAGCGGACGGGCCGATCTTTACGGTGGCTCCGGGGCCGACACGCTGCTGGCTGGCGCAGATGCGTTCGCGGACAATCTGCACGGTGGAGCCGGGCCTGACGTCTTCCTGTTTCGGGCGCGCGGCCCTGCAGAACGCGGATATGCCACGGCCATTTGGGATTTCCGGCCCGGTCAGGATCGCATCGACATATCGGCTCTCGATGCCGATCCCCGCCATCCGGGCAATGATGCATTCCGGTTCCTGTCGGACGGCGTCCTTCCTGCCAGACCCGGCGGACAGATCGCCATCCGGCAGGAAACGGACGTCGGCGTTAACCACACGATCGTTCTGATCGACATGGATGGCGACGCAGAGCCCGAGATGATCATCGATGTTCTTGGTCATGTCACCTTGACGGAGCAGGATTTCATCCTGTGACCCCCGGCAGGCCCTGCCCGTCGATGCCGGCGACAAAGTGGCGCGAAACGCGCCCGTGCCTTGGCCGACGGGCGACCTTGCGCCGATATCTACGCGGCGAGGGCCACGCCATCCTGCCGCGCGGATGCGCCGCGATCGCGTCGGCCGGCGTCAGGATCGCGGCCTGGACCCGGCCCTCGTGCCTGGCGACCCGTGGCGGAGACGGGGCGCTGCTCCTACCGGGCGGAGCGGATCAGGGTGGTGATCGCTGGCGTGAAGGACGGTCCCGTCAGAGCCATCCGAGCCGCTTGAAGCGGACATAGAGGAAGGTGCAGGCCGCCACGATGACCGTGAGCACGACGAAGTAGCCGTACCTGGTCCTCAGCTCGGGCATGTTCTCGAAGTTCATGCCATAGATCCCCGCGATCGCCGTCGGCACGGCCAGGATCGCGGCCCAGGCCGCGAGCTGGCGGGTGATGATGCCGGTGCGCTGCTGCTCCAGCAGGTTGCTGAACTCGAAGACCGATGCCAGCACCTGAAGCAGCCCGTCGACCATGGCGTGAACCCGCCGGACGTGATCCAGGACATCGTTGAAATACGGTCTGGTATTCGCGTCGATGCAGGGGAGGTCCTGGCGGACCAGCTTGCCCGCCACCTCGGCCATCGGACCGAGCACCCGCTGGAACCTGCTCAGATGGCGTCGAAGGGTGAAGATGCGGATGATCTCGTCCCGACCCAGAAAGGTGTCGATCGTCTTGCGCTCCATGGACAGCACCTTCTCCTCGACCTGCTCGACGATGGGCAGATAGCCGTCGACGATATAGTCCAGGATGGCGTGAAGGACATAGTCGACCCCGTGGACCAGCAGGGTCGGCGCCGCCTCCAGCTGGGCGCGCAGCGCGATGTGGGAGCGGGCCGATCCGTGGCGCACGCTGATGATATGGCTGTGGCCGACGAAGATGGCGGTTTCGCCATAGGCGATCGTGTCGCCCTCCAGATGCGCGGTCCGGGCGACGACGAACAGCTGTTCGCCGTAGATGTCGACCTTGGGCAGCTGGTCCGCCTTCAGCGCATCCTCCACGGCCAGGGGGTGCAGGTCGTACTGCTCCCTGAGCGCGTGCATCTCCTCTTCTGTGGGATCGCAGATCCCGATCCAGACGAATTCCGACTTGTCCGAGGGACAGTCGATCCTCTCCGTAATCGAAACCTCGCGGACACGCTCGCCGTGGCGGTAGAGATAGGCAGCGACGACAGTCATGTGAGCCTCCGCGCCCGATGCGTTTCCCTGGAGCCTCAAGCCCTAACCCGAGACCGACCCACTGCGTCAAGGCGATAGTGGCAGAGGGGCTCTGTCCGAAGGCAAGAGGCGCGATTCAGGCGACGCTGCGCCGTCCCGCAGCAGGCCGGTGCAACGTCGGCTCCTGCCGCTGACCACCTGGCATGCACCGGGCGCTGCCATCTGGTCAGCGGGCAGGACCGGTCTTGCGATCTCGGTCGCCGGCGGTCTTTGCGCGACGCGCCTGGCGCGCATCGACACCCATGCTTGATGCGCCTGCCCGACATCGCCACAGTCAGGAGAACCGACGGGTTCCAGAAAGGCCAGGACGATGCTGGAAATCTATGCGCTGGATCATCTGGTCCTGACGGTCGCCGACATCGACCGGACCTGCACCTTCTACAGGACAGTTCTCGGGTTCGAGATCGTGACCTTCGGGGAGGGGCGCAAGGCGATGACCTTCGGGACCCAGAAGATCAACCTGCACAGGGCCGGACATGAGTTCGAGCCCAAGGCCCGACGCCCGACACCGGGATCGGCGGACCTTTGCCTGCTCACCTCTGCCGCAATGGACGTGATCATCGCGCGGCTTTCCGACGCGAAGGTGCCTGTCGAAGAGGGACCGGTGGTCCGGACCGGCGCAGAGGGGCCGATCACATCCGTCTATATCCGAGACCCGGACCAGAACCTGATCGAGATCGCACGTTACGACCGCTGAGGCGGCGGACGGAAAAGCACCACGCCCTCGGCTCCCGGGTCAGGTGTATCACCCCCGAAGCCGCAAACAGTGCTGCGAGAATCCGCGCCTCCGGTGAGGGGCTGCCCTCCGCTCTTCAGATCGATGGCGCGGCTGCAGGGGGATGCGCGGGCCTTTGGCTCCGGAAGCCGGGCGACGTGACGTGCCCCCGTGCGGAGATGTGCTGCGCTGCCCTCAGGAAGCGGACATTGCCCGATCGGGATGAACCGACAGAGGCACCTTCCGGCCTGGTCGCGATGACGGTGTGACGCGCGGTCCGGGTGCTTTGACGACGCGGGCCGCCCGATCTAGGGTGATGCATTCATTTTCAACCCCGGCGGTGGGGACCGATTTGATGACGAACACCGATGATCGGCCTTCGGACATCTGGACGCTGAGCGGGCGGGCGCCCGGGGAGGGGCCTCATGCGGACGCGCCCGCCATGCGCGTCATCCGCCTGTCCGGGATCGAGCCGCTGGACCGCCAGATCGGTGCATTTCCGCGAAGGACCGTTCCTGACATGCTTCGCCGGCATCTCTTCGCGCCGCAGGCACCGGGCGCGGAGGACCGTGCCATGGGCCATGATGCGCCGCCGCTGCGGCTCTTTGCGGTTCTCGACGGCGCGAAGGTGCCCGATGTCGAGGAGACGCTCGCAGCCTCCGGCCTGCCGCATCTGTGCCTGTTCAAGGGTCGCGCGGCCGAAGAGCTGGGCGCGGCCGCGCCCTGGCTGGTCGAGCTGGACGAGGGCGCGGACCTGCTGCGCCGGCTGTTCACGCGCTCGGCGGCGCCGCGCGATCTCTGGGACGCGGAGGCGGCGCTGTTCCTGCGCAGCCGGGGCGACATGCACATGCTGCACCGCCATCTGCGCCGGTTCACGCAGCTGCCGGATGGCGGCAGGCTCGTCCTCTTCCGCTTCTGGCAGCCGGATCTGATGGTCGACATCCTGTCGGCGGACCGCGACCAGGAGGTGATCGCCCGCAGCTTCCTGGCCGTCGGCCAGCCCTGGCAGATCCTTGACGTCATCGGCCTGGATCGCGACGGCGACGGTGCGGCGATCCATCTGCCCGCGGCCCCGCCCGAGGGTCCGGTTCCGGTGCCGGCGCTGGACGGCCGCTTGGGGGTGCTGCTGTCGGAGGCCATGCGGCGGCGGCGCATCCGCGACATGGCGCGCGCGCTGCGCGGCGATTTCGCGACCGAGCTGGCGGCGGTTCCGCTGCGGGACCTGCGCGACCATGTGGGCGCGTCGATCCGCCGGTCGCGCGATCTGCGCTTTACCCGGCTGCCGCTGATCTACATGCTGGCGGCGTGGGAGCTGTTCTACGGCCCGCTGACGCAGATCCGTGATCCGGAGGGGATCCTGGTGCAGACGCTGAGCTCGACCCTGGACGAGGACGGGCGCTTCCGGCGCATCCAGGCGCGGCTGCAGGTGCTGGACCGGCAGGGTCTGCTGCCCCGCGGCATCGCCTCCTTCGAGGGGGACGCATGACCCGGTCCCCCGATCAGATCGCGGCCCGCGCCCAGGCCAGCGCCTATGGCTTCACCGGCTCGGTGGACGGCCTGACCAAGCCCTGCGCGGGTTGGGTCGCGGTCGAGGCGTGCTACAGCGACCGGTGGGCCACCCAGCTGACCGGGGCGCCGATCCGCATCGCCGATGCGGGCGGCGTGGTGATCGACCGGACGGCGCGGACCCGCGGCCTTGCCAGCTATGGCCTGACGGATGGCGACGCGGAGACCGCCCCTCTGGCCGAGCTGGGCCGGTTCCGCCAGGCGGAGGTGCGGCCGGGCCGCGTCGATGTCGATCTGGTGCCCGAGCGCGCCGGCGATGCCGAGGCGGATGCGGCCATGGCCGAGCTGGGCGCGGCCCTGACGCGGTTTCGCGACACCGGCATCGGCGCGCTGCAGCCCTGGGTCCGCCAGTGGGAGGCGCGCGGCATCCTGTCGGTGGCCGAGGCGCAGCGCGACGGGGTGATCCGCGGCCTGCAGGCCTGGTGGTCCGGCGAGAGCGGCTTCTGGGGCGGGGTCAGCCAGCTGGCGATCCGCAAGGCGCAGGAGGCGGCCGACTGGTACGGGGCGCAGCCGCTCCATATGCGCCTCAGCCCGGGATTGCTGCTGGGGTCCTGGGCCTGGGACAGGCTTTCCGACGCGGCGCAGAGCGTGATCGGCGGGGCGAAGGACCTGATCGAGCACCTGCCGACCATCATGGCGGCGCTGCGCAACTTCGCCACGGGCATCGTCGACAGGATCGAAGCGGCCGTCGACAGCCTCTGCGCGCTGCCGGGCGAGTTCGGCGCGCTGTTCCGCCGGGTCAAGGCCACCGGCCAGGACTGGATCGAGCGGATGGTGCTGATCGCCAGCGAGACCAACGCCTTCGAATACAGCTTCCATTGCTGCATGGCGGTGGTGATGAACATGGTGCCCAACTTCTGGGCCGAGATGTTCGGCGTGGCCTCGGGCTTTCTGCTGCCCGAGGTGCTGATCGAGCTGATCCTGATGGTGATCGGCGCGCTTTCGGCAGGCACCACCGCGGGGCTGATCGCGGGGCGGTTCGCCGTCCTGACGGCCAAGCTGACGCGCGCCGCGACGGGCGCCCGGGGCCTCGCGGTGCTGCTGCGCGTCCTCGACGGCTTCCGCAGCGCGATCGGGGCGCTGGCGCGGATCGGCCGGGGGCTGCATCGCGCGATCTCGATGGGCACCCGCGAGGCCAGCGACCGCATCGTCCGCCTGCGCCACGAACTCGCCCAGCTGCAGTTCCGCGTCGAGCCCGGAACCCTCGGCATGAACGGCGCAAACATCAGGATCGTCAGGAAGATCGGGAAGCCAAGGATACTTGACGGTGACAACCGCAAGGGTTGGACTCACATCCGCCGTCGTCACATCGACGGAGACGATGCGGCAGGCGATGGGGATCTTTTCGCACCGGGAACGCGGCGAGAGGATGTCCAGAAGGCAGTTGAGGAGATCGTCGGATCGGGAACGCGGCAGAGCGACCCTGCCCGCAGGATACAGATATTTGATAAGCGCATGACGGTGAATGGCATGCGTGCAAATTATCGTGCCGTAGTTGATACTGCCGATGACAGTGTCGTCACGGTATTTCCAATTCTCGGGGGAAGGTAATGCACTTTAAGCTGCTCCTGTCAGACCCAAGCGATCCAAATGGATTCAGCCTTGGGAGGATAGATGTCGTTTCAAGCAAGCTTGAGTCTCGGAGAGGTGAGGAAAGGCCGCCAAGGAACTACATGGTTTTCGTGGAACTGACGGCTGTGGCAGATTTTCTGCGCAATCGCACGGTTAACGGCACTCCGGGAAAGTATGAGCTTCCAAACGGGGACGTGATCGACTTCAACTCGACCTCACATCTCGTAGCATTTGAAATTGGCGGCAGGCTTGTGGATGTTCCAATGGACGTTGCTTTAGACGAAATTGATTTTTTGTTGAGCAAATCCGCTGAAATGCTGAGTAAGGCGGATCCGTTGGATCCTGTCCTCGACGATATAGTAGACTTGATCCAAACGCGAAACTAAACATCAGTCTTCCGCCTTGCAGGGATTGATAATGAAGCCGATCGATGAGTTTCGAGCTGAATATGGCGCGCCCAAGGTCTTTGTATCGCCTGATAGCGCGCTGGATGCAATCAAAGGGCGCGGATTGCCGGCCGTCGCGTTCGACTATTGGTCGAAGTTCGGATTTTCAAGGTTTCTGGGCGGATACTTCCAGATCACGAATCTAGCGAAATACACCGATGTGATTGAGAAATGGATCTCCGGGAGCCACTTCTCATCAGTAGACAGCTATTTTTCCATCACGATTGATGCCTTCGGAAGGATGCAGTGCTTGGGAGTAAGGTGCGGCCACGTATTCGATCTGGACCCTCCAAATCATGCAGTCTATGACCGTGAGGATAGCAACGAGGCTGATATTCGGAATGGAAATGAGGGGCCATTTCTCGAGCAGATGTTTTTTTCCGGACTTCCTGAAGATGTTGCGCCTGAAACAGATGATTATTACTCGAAGCTTTCCTTCTCGGCAAAGGACAAGCTGGGCGAATTTGGTCCGGATCAGATATATGCTCCGATTCCCGCAATTTCCCTCGGCGGCCAGATGCGGATCGAAGACCTCCAGATCGTTGATGCCCCAAGCTATCTGACCATGGTGGCCGAGATCGCACCGCCGCGCGTGATGACGATGAAGGACCTCACGCATCTGGCGTTCGGAAATGGTGCCGAAGACATCTTGGCCGGATTGCTGAAAAAGTGACGCCCTTCCGCTGTATCGCCGTCCTGTCGGATGATCGAATTCTTTACTCAGTCTCGATCGAGTGGGCTCAAGTTTCCGCGCATGCCTGAATGTCCGCTTCCGGAACGAGACCCGGGCGCGGTTGTGACCGCCGGAACAACTGTTTTCGACTTTCAGGCCGATCACGGGGAAAAGAGTGTGACCTGCCCCCCATTGGTCCCTCGTTCATAACGAGAGTTCGCGGGTTCGTGCGCTGCTCCCCAACCCTGGACCGCCGGATGCTGGAGTTTTCCGGCTTTGTCATGGCGACGGGCTGGCTGCGCCGCAGGGATAATGCAGGGTGATCGGGACGTTATTCCGATCGCGCTGTGGGGTCGGTCCTCGTTGTAGTGTCTGCGCCAATCCTCCATTTTTTCCTGCACGTCCGCAAGGCTCATGAACCAGTGGGCGTTCAGGCATTCGGACCGAAGCTTGCTGTTGAACGCCTCGATGAAGCCGTTGTCTGTCGGCTTTCCAGGGCTTGAGAAGTCCAAGGCGACATCGTTGGCGTAGGCCCACAGGTCTAGATCGCGAGAGATAGATTCGCTGCCATTGTCGACCCGGATTGTCCTGGGGTAGCCGACCTGGGCACAGACCCGTTCCAGGGTCCGGACCACATCCTCGCCGCGGTAGGTGAAGCGCGGGTCGGCTGCTGGACAGAAACGCGAATGCGTGTTGACAATCGTCAGGATCCGCAGCTTGTTGCCCAAAGGCGAGTTGGTCATGAACAAAATCCATGGCCTAGACATCGTTCGGCCCGACAGCCTCCTGGCGATCATCGCGCAGCTTGGCCTTCACCCGCCGTTTCGGGTTCTTGTTCCTGAGCTGCAGACCCAAGTCATTGTAAATCCTTCGGGTCTTCTTGATGTTCACCTGCCATCCCTCGCGTCGCAGCAAGACATGGACACGCCGATAGCCGTAGCGCACCCGCGTTTCGCAGATCTCCCTGATCCGTCTCTCGACGACAGCCTGGTCCGTGCGCCGGGACTTGTAGTGGAACGTGGAGGTGTCGAACCGCAGAGCCCCACAAGCCCTGCGTATCGACGCGCCCCAATCGATGCACATCCCGCGAACTAATTTGCGCATCCGGCCAGGCGTCAGAGCTTTCGCCGGATGACGTCCTGCAGCATTTCCCGATCCAAAGTCAGGTCGGCGACGATCTTTTTGAGGCGGCCGTTCTCGTCTTCCAGTGCCTTCAGCCGGCGCATCTCGTCCGGCAGCAAACCGCCATACCGCTTCTTCCAGTTGAAGTAGGTCGCCTGGCTGATCCCCGCCTTCCGGCAGATCTCGGCCACGGGCGTGCCTTCCTCACCTTGCCTCTTCGACAAGCGAACGCTGGTAACAGGTCCGCAAGGCAGCGCGGTCCATATCGGAGCGGCAAGCGGCGATCCCGACCCACCCCTGCAGCCAGCTGAGTTGTTGCAGCTGAATACGCTCGTGCGATGTTCGATTGGCGTCGAACGGTTACCGCGAGACGTTGCCTTGCCGACAGCCTCCATGGTGGAGCAGCGGCTGTCAGTGTGCGGGAATCGCAGGTGCCGGATCGGCGGAGGTTCGGTGCCTAATGATCACAGCCTGGGCACCGCCGCCAAAAGCTGGCGCGTATAATCGTGCCGGGCCGCCTGGAAGATCGCGTCGGTCGATCCCTGTTCGACCACCCGGCCCGCGCGCATCACCAGGATGTCGTCCGCGATGTGGCGGACCACCGACAGGTCGTGCGAGATGAAGATGTAGGACAGCCCCAAGCGCGCCTGCAGCTCCAGAAGCAGGTTCAGGATCTGCGACTGGATCGACACGTCCAGCGCCGAGACCGCCTCGTCGCAGATGACCACCTGCGGCTCCAGCGCCAGGGCCCGCGCGATGACCAGCCGCTGTTTCTGCCCGCCCGAGAATTCGCGCGGCAGCCGGTCGGCCGCCGAAGCGGGCAGGCCCACCAGGTCCAGCAGGTCGCGCACCCGCGCGGCTCGCGTCCGGGCGGTGCCGATGCGGTGGATCTGCAGCGGCTCGGCGATGCTGTCGGCGGCGGTCATGCGCGGGTTCAGCGCTGATGCCGGGTCCTGAAAGACGATCTGCAGGCGGCGCATCACCGCCATCCGGTCCGCCGGGGACATGGCGGCCCGGTCGCGCCCGTCGATCAGGATCTGCCCGGATGTGGGCGCCTGCATGCCCATCACGGCATAGCCCGTGGTGGACTTGCCGCTGCCCGATTCCCCGACGATGGCCACGGTCCGGCCGGGCATCAGGTCGAAGCTGACCCCGTCCACCGCCCGGACGTGATCGGTG
Organism: Paracoccus sp. ME4; assembly: GCF_046736325.1. Classification (GTDB taxonomy): domain Bacteria; phylum Pseudomonadota; class Alphaproteobacteria; order Rhodobacterales; family Rhodobacteraceae; genus Paracoccus. The sequence continues at coordinate 62,261 of NZ_CP151280.1, read as the reverse complement.
ACGCGGCCCAGGACCCCGCCGCGGATCGGGAAATGCACCGCCAGGTCGCGCACCGAGACGAGGGGTGGGGTCATGTCAGCACCTCCGCGATGCGATCGTGATGCCAGCAGGCCGTCTGATGGCCCGGCGCGACCGCGTCCAAGGGCGGCGCCTCGGCCCGGCACCGCGCGCCGGCCAGCGGGCAGCGCGGGTGAAAGCGGCAGCCCGCGGGCCAGTCGCGGATGTCGGGCACCGCCCCCGGAATGGCCGGCAGCGCGACCTTGCGCGGCCCGTCCAGGCGCGGGATCGTGCGCAGCAGCATGGCGGTATAGGGATGGCGGGGGGCGGCAAAGACCTGCCGCACGCTGCCGGTCTCGACGATGCGCCCGGCATACATGACCGCCACCCGGTCCGCGCTTTCCGAGACGACGCCCATGTCATGGGTGATCAGCAGGACGGCGCTGCCCGTCTCGCGGCGCAGGTCGGCCATCAGCTCCAGGATCTGCTTCTGGATGGTCACGTCCAGCGCGGTCGTCGGCTCGTCCGCGATCAGCAGCAGCGGGCGGCGGATCATTGCCATGGCGATCATCACCCGCTGGCACATGCCGCCCGACAGCTGGAAGGGATATTGCCGCGCCCGGACCTCGGGGCGGTCCAGGCCCACCCGGCGCAGGATGTCCAGCACGCGCGCCCGCACGGCCGCGCGGTCCAGGCCCGGCTCGCGGTCCAGGGCCTCGGCGATCTGGCGGCCCACGGGCATCAGCGGGTCCAGCGAGGCCACCGGCTCCTGAAAGATCATCGCCATGCGGTCGCCGCGCAGCCGGTTCATCTGCCGCTCGGGCAGGCTGTCGATGCGCGTCCCGGCCAGGGTGACCGCGCCGCCGCCCTGCCGTGCGGCATCGGGCAGCAGCCGGATCAGCCCCAGGGCCGTCATGCTTTTCCCGCAGCCGGATTCGCCCACCAGCGCCAACGTCTCTCCGGCGGCGATGGACAGCGAGGTGCCGTCCACCACCGGCATGCCGCCGATCTCGATCCGCAGATCGCGGCAGCTCAGCACCGCATCGCCCGGCCCGTCCCCCGCCATCACCGCACCCCCTCGGCCGCCACGGCCGCCGACCAGGGGTGGTTCGGATGCACCATCCCCTGCAGCAGTCCGTCGGGGCGGCGCTCCACCGCCGACGGGATCGCGAATTGCACGGGGTAGAGCACGTCGTCCACCACCTCGATGTCATGGTCGCGCGCGATCAGGCCGGTCGCGCGCTGCGGTGCGCGGCGGTCGATGCGGATGCGCGGCTCGGAGGCGTCCAGGCGCGGATGCGACAGGGCCTGCCCCAGATCCATCCCGTGGCGCAGCCGGAAGGCCAGCAGCTGGGCGATGGCGGGCATGATCTGCCGCCCGCCCGCCGCGCCGATGGCCATGATGCCGCCCTCGGCGGTCTCGGCCAGGACCGGGCACATGTTGGCCAGCGGCTGCGCACCCGGGGCCAGCGCATTGGGCGTGCCCGGACGCGGGTCGAACCACATCATGCCATTGTTCAGAAGCACCCCGGTCCCGGCCGAAGTCACCTTGGAGCCGAAGCGCGACAGCAGCGTGTTGGTCAGCGACACCGCGTTCCCGGCCGCGTCGATCACCGACAGATGCGTGGTGCAGCCCGGATCGACGCGTGCCTCCGCATGACCGCGCTGCGTCAGGCGGCGGGCATAGGCCGCCCGGATCGCATCGGCGAAGGCATGGTAATCCTCGGCCTCGGGCGCCCCTTCGGCGCGGTCGTCCAGCTGCGCCAGCACGTCCAGCAGCGCGGGCCCGCCCGACAGGCCCGGCATCGCCAGGACCTGCCCGCCCGCCCAGGGCGCGCGCAGCGGCGTGCCCCAGGTCGGGCGATAGCCGGAGAGATCCTCGGCCACCATGCAGCCGCCCAACTGCCGCATGTCCGCAATCAGGCTCTGCGCGATCCGGCCCTCATAGAAGTCGCGCGGCCCGGCCTCGGCCAGACGCCGCAGGGTGGCGGCCTTTTCGGTCAGCGGCAGGCGGCGCCGCGCGCGCCCCTCGCCCAGGGAGGGCACGCGCCCCTCGGGCAGCAGGATCCGCGCCGAGGTCGCATCCGTCAGCAGGTTCGCCGCGTCGATGGACAGGCACAGGGCGGTGAACCAGTCGACCTCGAGGCCCTTGTCGGCCTCGGCGATGGCGGGGGCCAGGGCCTCAGCCCAGGTGATCGTGCCATGCGCGGCCAGCGCCTCGGACAGGCCCGCCACCGCCCCCGGCACGCAGATGGAATGCACGCCGATCAGGTTGCGCTGCCCCTGGACCTGGGGCCAGTTGAACCAGTCATCGTCATGGCCGGGGACCAAGGGGTAATCCTCGGGGCGCAAGGCGCGCGGCGCGCGCATCGAGAAATCCAGGCTGCGCGCCTGGCCGTCCGACCCGTCGCGCCAGAGCAGGAACCCGCCGCCGCCGATCCCGCTCAGCCAGGGTTCGACCACCGACAGGACCAGCGCGGTGGTGACGGCCGCATCCATCGCGTTGCCGCCCTGCGCCAGCACCGAAGCGCCCGCCTGCGCCGCGACCTGGTGCTGGGCTGCGACCATGCCGCCGCGCCCCTCGACCATCGCCTTGCCCGGTTGCCATGTCGAGGTCATGCGCCCGCCTCCACTGCCGCGATCAGCGGGTCCAGATCCGCCGCGACGCAGAAGCGCCCGTCATGGGCCGACAGATGCCAGTCGGCGATCTGGCCCGCGGTCGCGAACCACACGTCGTCCTGACCCGCGATCTCGGTCAGAAGCCGCTCCAGCATGGCGACCCGCTGCGCCCGCCCCGAGATCCAGGGATGGACGGTCAGCATGAACAGCTGGCCATAGGCGCGGCCGGCCTGGAACTCGTCGCGCCAGCTGGCCTCGACCGCGCGGGCGGGTTCGGGCGGCCAGCGATCCGCGCCGCCGCCCTGGAACTTGAAGTAGATCGCGTCGTCGATCTGCCACTGCACCGGAACCTCGACCAGCCCGCCGATCTGATAGGGATGGTCGTATCCCATCAGCGAGCTGTCATAGCGCAGCCCGCGCTCCTTCAGCGCGGCCAGCATCGCGGGCGTCATCTCCCATGCGGGGGACCGAAAGCCGGTCGGGACGGTGCCGGTCTGGGCGTGGAACACCGCCAGCGACCGGTCCAGCGCCGCGCGGAAGCGGTCGTCCGGGGTCTCGGACACCAGTTCGTGCAGATGGCCGTGCAGGCCGATCTCGTGGCCGCGGTCGCACAGCGCGGGCAGCAGCTCGGGATGCAGCTCGGCCACCACCGACGGGACGTAGAAGCTGCCCTTGACGCCCACGCGGTCCAGCATGTCCAGGATGCGCCAGATCCCCTCGCGCGGGCCGAAGCGGCGCTGTTCCAGCTGACCCAGATGCGGCGGCAGCCCGGCGCGATTGGCCCAGAGATAGGGCGCCTCGGCATCGACATCGACGCTGAAGCAGGCGGCGGAGCGCCTGCCGTCGGGCCAGAGATAGGGGCGGCGGTCCATCACAAGGCCTTCTTCTTGTCCTGATGCACCAGAATCGTGCCCGCCGATCCGCCGCCATCCACCGCCAGGGTGGCCCCGGTGATGAAGCTGGCCGCGTCCGACGCCAGGAACATCACCGCCGCCGGCGCATCCTCATAGCGGGACGCGCGGCCAAGCGGGATCGAGGACGTCACCGCCTGAACATGCGCCTCGGACAGGGGGCTGGCGGTCGATCCTGCGGCAAAGCCGGGCTCCACCGCATTGCAGCGGATGCCGTATTCGGCCAGCTCGACCGCAAAGCCCTTGGTCAGCCGGTCCAGCGCCGTCTTGGAGATCGAATAGGGCGCGGCCGTCGTGCGCATCTTGCGCGAGGCGCCCGAGGAGATCATGACGATGTTGCCCCGCACCTCCTGGCGGACCATCTGCGTGGCGATGCCGCGGGTCAGCAGGAAGGGCGCGCGCAGGTTGATGTCGAAGATGCGGTCCCATTCGTCTGCATCCACATCCAGCAGGAAGCCGCTTGGATAGACGGCGGCGTTGTTGACCAGGATGTCGGCCGCGCCCCATTCGCGCCCGACCATCGCCACCAGATCGTCGATCGAGGCCGTGTCGGTCAGTTCGGTCGCATGGGTCAGGCAGGGGCGCGCAAGGCCCGCCGCGACCTCTGCCATGGCGGCCGTGTCGCGGTCCGACAGCAGCAGCGTGGCGCCGGCTGCGTCGAAGGCCTGGACGATCCAGCGCCCGAAGATGCCCGCGGCGCCGGTGACGATCACGCGCTTGCCGGTGAAATCCGCGCCGGGCAGAGGCAGGGGTCGGGTCATGAGTGGTCCTTTCGCAGGGTCTCAGCGCCGACCTTCGACCACGTCGCGGACATGATCGCCCAGGACGTTGACCGACAGGATCAGCAGGAACAGGAACAGGCCGGGAAAGACGGCGATCCACCAGGCCGTGGTGACATAGTTGCGCCCCGCCGCCAGGATCGCGCCCCAGCTGGGGGTCGGCGGCTGCACGCCCAGGCCCAGGAAGGACAGGCCCGCCTCGAACAGGACCATCAGGCCGAATTCCAGCGTGACGACGACCATGATCGGGCCGATGATGTTGGGCAGGATGTGGCGCATCAGGACGCGCGGGGTCGATGCGCCCATGAAGCGCGACAGGCGCACATAGGGCAGGTTCATCAGCCCCAGGGTCTGGCCATAGGCCACGCGCGCATAGCGGGGCCAGCGCGTGAAGGCCAGCACCGCGATGACATTGACGAAGCCCGGCCCCAGGACCGCCACGGTGATGATCGCCAGCAGGATCGCCGGGACCGACAGGACGATATCGACCAGCCGCATGATGATGGTGCCGGTCCAGCCGCCCGTCCAGGCCGCGATCATTCCCAGCATCGTGCCGACCGTGCCGCTGACCAGCACCGACAGCGCCGCCACCGTCAGCGAGACCTGCGCGCCGTGGATCAGCCGGGACAGCAGGTCGCGGCCCAGCTCGTCCGAGCCGAGCAGATAGGTGACCCCGCGGACCTCGGTGCCGGGCGGGCGCAGGCGGCCCAGCAGGTTCTGCGCCTCGGGGCTCTGCGGCGCGATCCAGGGCGCCAGGATGGCCGCCAGGACCAGCGTGGCCAGGATCGCGGCAAAGATCCACAGGCGCGGCGGTAGCCAGCGGCGCAGGCGGGCGGGCGCGCTCATCGCCCGCCCTCCAGCCGGATGCGCGGATCGACCGCGCTGTAGAGGAGGTCCGCCGCCAGGTTCAGGAAGATCGAGACGAAGGCGCCCAGCAGCACGATGGCCTGCACGATGGGAAAGTCGCGCGCCGCGATGGACTGGATCGTCAGCTGACCAAGGCCCGGCCAGGCGAAGACGGTCTCGACGATGACCGCGCCCGACAGGAGGTTCGCGATCTCCAGCGCGGCGATCGAGATGACGGGGATGGCACTGTTGCGCAGCGCGTGGCGGCGCACCACCTGGCCCATCGACAGGCCCTTGGCGCGAGCGGCGCGGATATAGGGTTTCGACAGCTCGTCCAAGACGGCGGTGCGGGCGACGCGCGCAAAGGTCGCCATGCTGAGCAGCGACAGGCAGACCGCCGGCAGCAGCACGCTTTCGGCGCTGCGCGCCCCCGAGGCCGGCAGCCAGCCCAGGGTGACCGCGAACAGCAGGATCAGCAGCACCCCGCTCCAGAAGGTGGGCAGGCTCTGGCCCGCCAGCACGAAGCCCATGCCGAGGCGGCTGAGCGGATGGTCGCGCCGCATCGCCATGAACACCCCGAGCGGCACGCCCAGCCCAAGCGCGATGAGCAGCGCCGCCCCCGCCAGCCAGATCGTGTAGGGCAGCCGCGATCCGATGATCTCGACCACCGGCACCTGCTGGACCACCGACTGCCCGAAATCGAGGCGCGCCAGATCGGCCATGTAATCGCCGAACTGGACCAGCACGGGCCGGTCGAAGCCCAGGCTGGCGCGCAGCGCGTCGATGGCCTGCTGGCTGGCGCCTTCGGATACCAGCAGCAGGACCGGATCGCCCGCAAGGCGCTGCAGGAAGAAGATCAGCACCGTGACCCCGAGGACCGAGATCACGGCCTGCATCAGGCGCCGGACCAGGAACCGGCTCATGCGGCGGCCCCGCCTTCCCTGCGCCCAGGGGTCATTCGGACCAGCCCATCCGGTTCAGGAACAGGCTTTCGTTGGGCGTGGGCGTCCAGTCCAGGTTGTCGGAGGCGCCATAGATGATCGCCGCCTGATAGAGCGGCACCTGCGGCACCTCCTCGGCGACCCATTCATGGACCTGGCGGTAGAGGTCCAGCCGCGCCTCCGGGTCCATCTCCGAGCGGGCGCTTTCCAGCAGCGCGTCCAGGTCGCTGTCGCTCACCCGCGACCAGGACGAGCTGGAATGCAGCAGCGGATACAGCACCCCGTCGGCATCCTGGCAGGCGCAGGACCAGCGGCCGAAGCCCATGTCCGGGGCCTGTTCGGGCGCGCTCTGCGATTTCTGCAGATAGGTCGCCATGTCGGTCATCTCGATCTCGACGGTCAGGCCGACCTCGGCCAGCATCTGCTGGATGGCCTGCACGATGCGCTGGTCGAAGACCGGCGATGTCGCAAAGCCCAAGGGCCGGGTCGCGGGCTCTCCGATCTCGGCGATCAGGGCGCGGGCGGCGTCGGGGTCATAGGGCACGCCCTCCATCCCCTCGACCCAGCCCAGATGGGCGGGGGTCAGCATCTGGCCCACGGGATTGTCGAAGCCGCCCAGAAGCCCCTCGACCAGCAGCTCGCGGTCGATGGCATGGGCGATGGCGCGGCGCAGGCGCGGATCGTCCAGGCCGGGCTTGTTGCGGTTCACGCTGAGATAGGCGACCCGTTCGGTCAGGGCCGACAGGGGCCCCACGCCATCGGCGGCCTCCAGCTGGGCGGCCAGATCGGGGTCCATCCCCACCGCCAGATCGGAGGCGCCCGAGGTCAGGTTCGCCACCCGGGTCGAGGCGTCGGGCACCGCGCGGAACACCGCCGCCGGAAAGGCGCCCGCATCGCCCCAGTAATCGTCGTTGCGCGTCAGCGCCACCTCGACCCCGCGCTGCCAGCTGTCGAAGCGATAGGGCCCCGAGCCCACGGGGGCGAGGTTGAACCCCTCGCGCCCCAGCTCCTCGACCACGGCCTTGGGGACGATGGACAGCTTGACCAGCTGCGCGAACAGCGCCGGATAGCCCGCCCGCGTGGTCAGCTTGACCCGGCCATCCTCCAGCACCTCGGCCGCGGTGATGACCTCGAACTGCGACAGCTGCGGAGAGCCGAATTCCGGATCGGTGATGCGCTGGACGGAAAAGACCACATCCTCGGCGGTCAGCGGGCTGCCGTCATGAAAGCGCACGTCGTCGCGGATGGTGAAGACCGTCTCGGTCTCCGAGACCTGCTCCCATTCGGTGGCGATCTGCGGGACGATCGCGCCCTGGTCGTCGCGGGTCAGCAGATTGTCGAAGATGTTGCGATAGACGTAATAGCTGTCCGGGTTCCACTGCAGGTGCGGGTCCAGCGTCGTGGGCTCGTTCACCAGATCGACCACCAGCCGCTCGGCATCGGCCAGGGCCAGCGTCGGGGTCGTCAGGGCCGTGGTCGCGGCCAGCAGGGCGGCGAACAGCGTCGTGGAAGCGGGTCTCATGCCGGATCTCCTGTTGGGGAAGTGGGTCGGGACGACGGGGACGGGCGCGGCGCGGCCTTGGACGCGCTTGCGGTGGGCGTTCGGGGCGCGGGCGTCTTAGGGGCGGCGGGCGGCACCAGCGGCGCCCCGCTGCGGCTGAGCGCGGCGGCGATGCGCGCATCAAAGGCCGCCCGCATCGCGGCCAGGACATCGGCCGCCTCCCGCTCGCGGCCCTCGGCCAGGGCTGCGGCCAGATCGGCCAGCGGCAGGGATGCGCGGGCCAGGCCGAAGGTGCGCTCCAGCCACAGATCGGCGCGCAGCGACAGGTCCCAGGTGTCGATCAGCCAGCCGCGCAGCCGGGGCGCGGCGACCGCACCCGCAATCAGCGTCAGCAGCTCGCGATCCTGATGCAGCCCCATGACGCGATCGGCGGATGGCCCCTGATGCGCCGCGGCGCGACGGACGGTTGCGCGCAGCGACAGCGCCTCGGACAGGTCGCGCGGCGGCGGGGTCCGGGTCAGGCTGGGCTCCAGGCAGGCGCGCGAGGCGGCCAGATCGGCCAGATGCTCGGCCGAGACGGCCAGGATGACCGATCCGCGCCGCCCGTCGGGCGCGATCCAGCCCGCCGCTGACAGACGCATCACCGCCGCCCGCACCGGCGCCAGGCCAAAGCCGAAGCGCTTGGCCAGCTCGGCCTCGGACACGGCGCTGCCCGGCGGGATCTGGCAGCCGACGATGGCCGCGCGCAGGGCGCTCAGCGCGGCTTCGGCCAGGCTGTCGCCGCGTTCGGGGCGGGAGGCGAAGGGCGATTGCTTGTCATACATGATGCCACGATGACAGCGCATAGCAACATGTCAATCACCTACCTTTGACATGTTGAAATATCCGGGCCGGATGCCCCGCAAACGGGCAGGGGCGCGGCCCGCCTGCGAACCGCGCCCCTGTCGGACGGCATGGTGAGAGGCCCGAAGGCCCGGCCCCCGCGGCTATCGGTACCGGCGGCCGTGGCGCGAGATCAGGCCGCCGATCTCGATCAGCACCCGCGGCACGGTCATCCCGCCGGGGCAGACCAGATATTCGGGGGTCCATTCGGGATTGAACTTCTGCTTGAAGGCGCGCAGCCCCTCGAAGCGATAGAAGCGTTCGCCGTGATCGTGGATGAAGCCGCCGATCCGGTTCCAGACCGAGGCCAGGCGCCGGTTCTCCAGCCCCGCCAGGGGCGCGCCGCCAAGCGAGAACCAGCGATAGCCCTCGTCCCGGCCCATCAGCATCAGGAAGCCGAACAGCGCATCCATCCCGTATCCCGGACAGCCCGCGTCATGGCGCATCAGGTCCAGCGACAGCTCGGCCCCGTCCGCCCCGCGCATCAGGTTGGTGAAGGCCACGATCCGTCCCGACGCCTCGTGGCGCAGCACCGCGATGTCGAAATGGCACAGATAATCCGGCGTGCAGGCGCCAAGCGAAAAGCCCTTTTCCGAGGCGCCCCGCGCGGCCAGCCAGGCATCGGACACGGCCTTGATCGCCGCAAAGGCCTGATCCTGCGCGGCGGGCGGGATGATCTCCATCGCGAACCCCTCGCGCCGGGCCTTGTTCACGGCCTGGCGCAGGTCGCGCCGATGGCTGCCCTCCAGCGTGAAGCCGGTCAGCGGCACGCGGGCGGTCTCGCCCATCTTCAGCACCGAGAATCCCAGATCCAGATAGCTGGGCAGATGCGCCTGACCGACCCGATAGAAGGCACAGCGCCGCCCCGTCCGGTCGGCCAGCTCGCGCAGCGCCCAGATCAGGTCGCGCGCGGCGCCCGGATCGTCGCCCACCGGGTCCCCCCAGGAGATCAGCGTCCGCCCGGTATCGGCATAGGCCAGGAAGGCCCGCCCCCCGGGGTCCAGCAGGAAGGACTTGTCACCGCTGAGCGCGATCTGCGCATCGGCCCGCGGGCAGCGCGCCAGAAGCGTGTGGACCAGGGGCGGGATCGGCTCGGCCCGCTGCCGGGGACCGCGCGCCGAGATCAGCGAGTTGAAGGCCACCGCCAGCACGATGACCGCCAGCACCAGCGCGCCGCGCAGGAACCGCGAGGCGTCGTCCTCCCATGCGAACTGCCACCACAGATCGTCGCGATACTGCACATGGCGATAGGCGAAGAAGCCCAGCCAGACCGCCGCCGCCACAAGGGCCGCGACCGTGCCCAGCCAGACCGCGTCCAGGCGCAGCAGCACCCCTTCGCCGCGGCGGTGAAAGGCGTCGCGGAACAGGCCCAGCACGATCAGCGCCGCGATCAGGCCCAGGCTCTGCGGCCAGGCGGGCCCTCCGGCCAGCGAGGCGACCAGCCCCGCCGCCAGCAGACCCATCGCCACCAGCCAGGCCCGCGCCATGCGTCGCGCCAGCCCCCGTGCGACGATCACCAGCAACAGCCCCGCGACGCTGCCCGCCAGCTGCGACACCTCCAGCAGGGCCAGCGGCAGGACCTCGCGCAGGGCGGCCATCTGGCGCGCGCCGACGGGCAGGCTGCCCGCCAGAAGCAGCATCACCCCCGAGACCAGCGCGATCCCCGCCGCGACCACCGGTACGATCGGCGCCAGCGCCCGCGCCAGCAGCGCGCCGCTGCCCGAGAGCCGCCGACGCCCGCGCAGCAGCGACAGCACCCCCAGGCTCGTCGCGGCCGCGGCAAAGGGCAGCACGAAGAAGATCAGCCGATACAGCACCAGCGCCGCCACCACGTCGGGCCGACCGGCAGCGCCCAAGGCGACGATCATTACCGCCTCGAACACACCCAGACCGCCCGGGGAATGGCTGAGAATCCCGATCGTCGTCGCCAGGAGAAAGGCCGCCACGAACATCGCCGCATTGGCCGTCGCGTCCCCTGGCAGCACCGCCCAGAGCACCAGTGCCGACCCTGCGATGTCCATGAGCCCCGTCGCCATCAGCGCCAGCGCGCCGCCAAGGCGCGGCAGGGGCTGACGCCGCCCGTCCAGGGTGACCGCCCGCGGCCTGTGCGCCAGCCAAGCGAGGATACCCGCCACGACGCCCAGAAGAGCCAGTCCCACGGCGGTTTCAGCCAACGGCCCGACGGGAAGCGGCAAAGCCATCCCGTCAGGATCAAGCAGCATCAGGCCCCCCAGCAGCATCAGCGCCGCCATCCAGAAGGCGCTCCAGGAGGTCGCGACGATCGCCAGCACCTCGCCCAGGCTGAGCCCGGCGCCGCGATAGATGCGGTGACGCACGGCGGTACCGGTCAGATAGGACATGCCCAGCAGGTTCGACACTGCATAGCCCGCCATTCCTGCCACGGCCGCCAGCTGCAGCGGAACACGCCCCGGCACCAGCCGTCGCACCGCCAGCACGTCGTAGAGCGCGATGGCGCCATAGCTCAGGACGACGCCCGCCACCGCCAGCGCCAGCCGCGCCGCAGGCACGGCCGACAGCGCGGTGCGCACATCCGCGGCGTTCACATGGCGTGACATGACGTGCACCGCCGAGAGCGCCACGGCCGCGATCGCCAAGGGCAGCAGTGCCCGCGCCACACGTCCCTCCGCAACCTTGGCCAAGGCGCCCATCAATCCATTGATCATTGCCCGACCCTGGTCGCGGAAACGTCAGGTGCGGTGAACATGACACGCCATACGCCATAAGGCTGCGGACGTTTCGACCGAACCGCGCCCCTCGCCCCGAAGACCGCTGACCATGGCTTCACGTCTACGCGCATCTCCTTTCCCTCTCCTCAGTATGCCCCGAGCGGTGGCGTCAGCCTCAATCCTACGGTAACGAGTTCGACGCAAGCACGTTACCTCTCGCGGTGACAGCCGTGATCTTCTGTGTCGCCTTGGCGATCACCGGCGTTCTCACCCCTGCCGAGGCCTCCGTCAGGTTCGTCAACAGCAACGTCATCCTCTTCGTGGCCATCTTCATCATCGGCGGCACGCTGTTCTAGACCGGGATGGCCAGCGAAATTGGCGGGCTGGTCGCCAGATTTGCCCGGACCGAGCGACAGCTTGATGTGGCGATCATGCTCATCACCAGCCTCATGTCGGGCCTGTTGTCGACCACCGGGACCGCCGCAGTGCTGATTCCGGTCGTCATCGGCATTGCCCCACTGTCGAGCTTCGCGTGCTTGAAGCTGTTGTTGCCGATCGTCTTTGCGGCCGCCATGGGGGGCAACCTGAGCCTCATCTGTGCACCAAGAAACCTCATCGCCCAGGCCGCCCTCGAACCGCAGGGCCTGCGGTTCGGCTTCTACGAATACGGCTATATCGGGCCGCCGATGCTGCTGGCCGGGGTCCTGTTCATGGCCACGATCGGCCTCCAGCTTCTTTCCGATCACAGGGCGGAGGGCGAAGGCCCGTCGACGGCATACGGCGACCATTCCCGGCCCGGAATACCGCAGTGGAAAAGAACATGGCCTTGGCCGTGCTGATCATCACCGTCATAGGCATGGTGTTCGAAAGCCAGATCGGCGTCCGCCTGCATGTGACGGGTGCTATCGGTGCAATCGCCCTAACCGTGTTCGGCGTCATCACGGAGAAGCAGGCCTATCAGTCCATCGACGCCCGGACGATCTTCCTGTTTGGAGGCATCCTGTCCCTGGCGACGGCAATGGAGACGACAGGGGCGGGAACTGCGGGCGCCAATGCGGTGCTGGGACTTCTCGGACCTGACACGCCGATGTTCCTCATCATGCTGACGATCCTTCTGATTGCGGTGGCGTTGACGAACTTCATGTCGACCACCGGCACCACGGCTCTCTTGGTGCCCATCGGCCTGTCAATCTCGACCACGATCGGCGCCGACCCGCGTGCGGTTCTGATGGCCATCATCATTGGCGGTTCGCTTGCCTACGCGACGCCCATCGGCATGCCTGCTAATGTCATGATGCTTGGACCAGGGGGTTACACCTTTAAAGACTATACCAAGGCGGGCTTGCCGCTGGTTCTCGGGTCCACGATCGTCAGCATGACCTTTCTGCCAATCCTATCTCCGTTATTCCCGCAAGACGCATCGACTACGACCCTCACCATAACGGCCGCAGATGCAGTTCTGCGGTCGTTTCCCATCGCCCCGACCGACGTTGGCCAACCTGTATCCAGCGGGAGCGAGCCTCGGGGTTCGCGTTTTGACTGTTCCGGCGGGCTCGGCAGCGGGCGCTGGCAACTTGGCCATGGTGCATGTGGCGTCTGCTGCGCTTTCTGACCTGGCTGACGTCGAACGTTAACCGAGCTGTCACCGAGGTGTCATGCCCAAGTCCTATCGCCAGCCGGGAATGGAGTGGTCATGACACAGATACGGGCCTCTGGCCTTTCAAAATTATTCGGCGGCAACCCGGTCCTGTCGGGGATCGACCTCACGCTTCCGGCCGGTGCGTTCCTTGCGCTGCTGGGACCGTCGGGCTGCGGCAAGACCACGCTGCTGCGGCTGATCGCGGGGCTGGAGCTGGCCGACGCCGGCACGCTGCGCTTGGGCGACCGCATCGTGGCGGGCCCCGCGCTGCATGTCCCGCCCGAGGCGCGCGCGCTTGGCATGGTGTTTCAATCCTATGCGCTCTGGCCCAACATGACGGTCGCGGGCAATGTCGATTTCGCCTTGCAGAGCCGCCTGCCCGGCCCCGCGCGCCGCGCCCGCACCGCCGAGATGCTGCAGGCCGTGGGTCTGGCCCATCTGGCCGATCGCCGTCTGCACGAACTGTCGGGCGGCCAGCGTCAGCGCGTCGCCCTGGCCCGCGCGCTGGCGCCCAGCCCGCAGCTGCTGCTGCTGGACGAGCCGCTGGCGAACCTGGACGCGCATCTGCGCCACCGCATGCTGACCGAGTTCCGGCGCCTGCATGCCGCGACCGGCACGACCTTCGTCCTTGTCACCCATGACCAGGACGAGGCGATGGCCGTCGCCAGCCATATCGCGGTCATGGATGCGGGCCGGATCGCGCAGATGGGCACGCCCGAGACGCTCTATCGCCGCCCGGCGACGCCGATGGTCGCCCGCTTCATCGGCCATGGCGCGACCCTGCCGGTCGCGGTGCTGGACCACCGGGCGGGCACCTGCCGTATCCGGCTTGGCGATGCCTGCCTCGACCTGCCGGGCAGCGCCGCCCCCGGCCCCGGCTGGCTGTGCCTGCATCGCGAGGACCTGCGCCCCGCGACCGGCGCGGGGCACCTGCGGGCCGAGGTTCTGTCGCAATCCTTCCAGAACGGCGCCTGGCTGACCCATGTCCTGCCGCAGGATGCGGGCCTGGATCTTCTGAGCCTCAGCCTGCCCGAGCCGCTGCCGACCGGCACGCAAATCGGGATCGACATCGCCCGGGGCTGGGTGATCGGAGAGACCGCCGCCACGGCACGGCACCCCGAGGCCGCCCATGCCTGAGCTGCGCGCCCTCTCGGGCATCGGGGTCAAGGGCCCGGCCTGCTTTCTGCTGAGCATCGACGGGCGCAGCCTGCTCCTGGACCTCGGGCGCGGGCCGGACGGGGCGCGGCTGCCTGACCTCTCGGGCCTGCCGCGCATCGATGCGGTGCTGATCAGCCATGGCCATGTCGATCACACCGGCGGGCTGGACCAGTGGCAGGCGCTCGGCGCGCCGCCGCTCTATGCGCCCCGCCCCAGCATCGCGCTGGCCCAGGAGGGCCCGTTGACGCAGGCCACTCCGCTGGACGGGCGGGACGAGATCCTCGGTCTGCCGCTGCTGACCGGGGCGGCCGGGCATGCGCCGGGGGCGGTCTGGATGCGCATCGGCGGCGCGGAGGGCCTCCTCTATTCCGGCGATGTCAGCCGCGAGAGCCTGCTTTACCGCAACGACCCACTGCCCCGCGCGGCGGCGCTGATCCTCGACTGCGCCTATGGCACGGCGGATGAGCCGCTGACCGCGCAGATCGCGGCCATCGAGGCGCTGGCCGATCAACCGCTGCTGCTGCCCTGCCCCGCCGGCGGGCGGGGGCTGGAGATCGCGGCCCATTTCCTGGCCGCGGGCCATTCCGTCCGCATCTGCCCCGCCCATCGCCGTGTCGCGCGGACGCTCGTCGATCATCGCGCCTGGCTGACGCCCGAGGGCCGGAAGATGCTGGACAGCCTGGACCGCGCCGGTGATCTGGACGCGACCGGGCCCCTGGACGGCATCATGGTCGCCGCCGGTCCCAATGCCGAACGCGGCACGGCACAGCCGCTGGCCGCGCGCATCGCGGCCTCGGGCGGGGCGCGCATTGTCCTGACCGGCCATGTCGCGGAAGGCAGCCCCGGCGCGGCGCTGCTGGCGGCGGGCAAGGCCCTGTTCCGGCGTTGGAACGTCCACCCGACCCTGGCGCAGGCAGAGGCCCTGGTGGCGCAGGTGGCGCCCCGCACCATGCTGGCCGCCTTCTGCGGCACAGACGCGCTGGCGGATCTGCGCGACCGCACGACCTGGCCGCTGGCCCCCGGCGAAAGGCTGGTCTGGTGAGCTTGTTCCTGCATCCCGTGTTCTTCCTGCTGCGCCACGGCCGCACGGCGCAGAATGCCGCCGGGCTGATCGCCGGTGCCACCGATGCCCCGCTGGACGCCGAAGGCCTGCGCCAGGCCGAGGCCGCCGCGCGCCGCTGGCAGGCGCTGCCTGTGGGGCGCGTCCATGTCTCGCCGCTGCTGCGTGCCCGCCAGACGGCCGAGGCAGTCCTGCGCCGCCGCCCCGACCTGCGCATGACGCCCGCACCCCGTCTGGCCGAGCGCCATTGGGGGATCTGGGAGGGCAGGCCCCGCGCCATCCTGGACCGCGCCGCCACCCCGGAGGGCGGCGAAAGCCCGCAGGCCTTCCGCGCCCGCATCGCGGCCGGCTGCGCCGCCATCCCGGCCCCCGCGCCCGGCGAGGCGCCCCCCTTGCTGATCGCCCATTCCGGCACCGCGCGCGACATCGCCGTGATGCTGGGCGTGCCTTTCATCCGCCCGCCGAACTGCGCCCTGATCCGCTATCATCGCGATCCGGACGGCGGTTGGCGCGCCGATCCGCCGGAGCCTCCGGCGACCCTTTCCCCCCAGCCATGAGGACCCCATGACCCGCACGCTGCTTCTGTCGACCGCGCTTTGCGCGCCTGCCCTGCCGGCGCTGGCCGAGACGCTGACCATCTATACCTCGCAGCCGCAGGAGCAGATGACCGAGGTGATCGCCGCCTTCAACGAGGCCCATCACGAGATCGCCGTCGAGCTGTTCCGTTCGGGCACGACCGAGGTGATGGCGAAACTCCAGGCCGAATTCGCCGCCGGCGGCTCGCCCGCCGATGTGCTGCTGATCGCCGATGCGGTGGCGATGACCCAGCTGAAGGGCGAGGATCGGCTGATGGCCCATCCCAACGCGCCCGTGGCGGGCATCGACGCGGCCCTGCTGGACGCGGATGCGATGTTCTTCCCAACCAAGCTGATCACCACGGGCATCGTCTACAACACCGATCTGGTCAAGACGCCCCCGACCTCCTGGGCCGATCTGGCCGAGGCAGAGGCCGCGGCCCGGACCATCATGCCCTCGCCGCTCTATTCCGGCGCGGCGGCGATCCATGTCGGCACCATGGTCCAGCAGGACCAGTTCGGATGGGACTATTTCGAGACGCTGGCCCAGGGCGGCGCCGTCGCGGGTCAGGGCAACGGCACCGTGCTGGAGGCCGTCGCGCGGGGCGAGAAGGCTTACGGCGTCCTGGTCGAATACATGGCGATGAACGCCAAGGCGCAGGGCTCGCCGGTCGATTTCGTCTTCCCATCCGAGGGCGTGACGGCCGTGACGCAACCCGTCGCAATCCTGGCCGGGACCGACGCCCCCGAGGCCGCGAAGGCCTTCGTGGACTGGCAGCTGGGCCGGGCCGCGCAGGAACAGTCGGTGGCGCAGGGCTACTTCCCCCTCGGCGTCGGGCTGTCCGCGCCCGAAGGCTATCCCGACCCGGCCAGCCTGACGCTGATCGAGGCCGATAATGCCCGCCTTCTGGCCGATGGCGAGGCGGTCAAGATGGAGTTCGCGGATCTCTATGGCGGCTGAGCTGCATATCGGCCGCATCTTCGGCGACCGCAGGACCGGCGGGGGCGAGCGGATGCTCGCCCTCGTCCTCTGCCTTTACGTGGGCATCATCACCCTCTGGCCGCTTGGCCAATTGCTGCTGACCGCCTTCCGGCCCGGCCCCGAGGGCGAGGCCCTGGGCATCCTGCGCGACACGCTGGCCGCGCGCGCGACGGGCCCGGCCTTCTGGAACACGCTGAGCCTGTCGCTGATCTCGGTCGGCATATCGACCGCGCTTGGCGTGACGCTGGCGCTGGCCGTCGGGCTGATGCGCATGCCGCTGCGGGCGGTGCTGTCCTTTCTCATCCTGATGCCGCTGATCATCCCGTCGCAGACGCTGGCGCTCTCCTGGATCGAACTGATGGGCGCGCAATCCCCGATCCTGCGCCCGCTTGGCCTCGCGCCCGCGCCGGGCCAGGGCAACCCGCTCTATTCCTGCGCGGGCATCGCGCTGGTCATGGGGATCGAGCACATGCCCTTGGTCTTCATCGCCGTCCGCGCCGCCTTGCGCTCCGTGCCCGCCGATCTGGTCGAGGCCGCCCGCATCGCCGCCATCCCGCCCCGCCGCATCCTGACGCGGGTGATCCTGCCGCTGACCTATCCGTCGGCGCTGGCCGGGGCGCTTCTGGCTTTCACCGCGGCGGTGGGCAATTTCGGCATCCCGGCACTGCTGGGCATACCCGGGCGGGTGCCGATGCTGACCACGCTGATCTATCAGCGGCTGAACGGCTTCGGCCCTTCGGTCGCGGGGCAGGTCGCGGTCCTTGCGCTGATCCTGACGCTGATGGCGGTGGCCGCGCTGATGCTGCGCAGCGCCGCCATGCGCCGCCTGCGGGTGCCGCTGGAGGCCGGACGCCCCTTCGCCCCCGCGCATCCCGCGCCCCTCTGGGCGCAGGGGCTGCTCTGGGCCGCGGTCCTGCCGATCGCGATCCTGCCGCTGGCGGCGCTGGTGATGACCTCCTTCGTGCCGTCCATCGGCGTGCCCTTCGCGCTCGACAGTGCCGGCCTCGACCAGTATCGCCGCGTGCTGGACAATGCGGCGGTGATGCGCGCCTTTCAGAACTCGCTGATCCTGTCGGCCCTGGCGGCCGCGCTCTGCCTGATCGTGGCGCTGCCGCTGGCCTATCTGACGGCGCGCCGTCCCAGCCCCGCCCTGACGCTTCTGGACCTGACCGCCGAGGCCCCCTGGGTCATGCCCGGCACGGTCGTGGCGCTGGCTATGATCCTGGCCTTCCTGCCGCCCCTCCCGGTGATCGGCGTTTCGCTCTATGGAACGGGGGCGATCATCCTGATCGCCTATCTGTCGCGCTTTCTGCCGCTGGTGCTGCGCCCGGTCGCCGCCGCCGCCGCGTCGGGCGATCCCGCGCAGGACGAGGCCGCCCGCATCGCGGGCATCACCCTGCCGCGCCGCCTGACGCGGATCTTCGCGCCCTCCGTCGCCCCGGCGGCCCTGGCCGGTTCCATGCTGATCGTGATGACCGCCCTCAATGAGCTGACCCTCTCCGCGCTCCTGTGGTCATCGGGGCATGAGACGATCGGCGTCATGGTCTTCGCGCTGCAATACGAGGGCAATTCGACCGCCGCCGCCGCCCTGTCGGTCCTGTCGACGCTGCTGCTGATCGCGCTCTGCGCGCTGGCCGAGCTGCTGTTGCGCGGCCGCGGCGCGGACGCGCTGCCCTGGAGGGCATGACCGCCGATCATGAAGACGTCTCCGCAGAATGACGGTCACATGACCGCCCGCCTCCAGACCGGCGGACGACGGCCCTGACTCCCGGCGCTGTCATCGCACCGGGGTCCGCGTCTGCAGCGGTTCGCCTGCGGACGGTGGCCTCGAAGGCATACCCTGCTCATTCGGGTTTGGGCGTCGGTGTGGTTGTGTCGGGATGCCTGCGGTTCGGGATGAGGGGAATTTATCCCTCCCTGTGAACGCGCATCGCCTTTCGTCGGTCCCGTGCATCGTGGTCGGAACGACACCACTATATTGTGGACGACTGAACGAATCCTTCTGACATTTCACTGGATCTGCATAATTTACCTGTCGGACCATCCCAATGACGGAGACGCACCGACAATGACCATGATCACCGATACCCAGCTGGCGGCGATGCGCCTGGCGCTGGACGCGCTCGAGGCGAAGCCGAAGACGCGGTTCTCCCCCCCCGAGGCGGTGGAGGCGCTGGCCCGGCAGATCCGCCGCGCGCGGGACGAGCTGGGCCATGACCTGACCGACATCGCGCTGCTGCTGCAGGCGCACGGCCTCGCCATCAAGCCCACGACGCTGCGCGGCTATCTGAGCAAGCTGGCGACGGCGGAGCCTGCACCGAAGACGCGCAAGTCGCAGAGCGTGGCATCAGGCAAGGCCCCTGCCGGGGCGGCGGGACTGGCGATGGCGGCGGGGGCCGCCCTGCAGGCACGCGATGCGGCGCCCGAGGGTGACCTGGTGCTGGAGCTGGCCGATGGCCAGGGCGGGTGACGGGCGGCCGCGCTCGGAGGCGCGGCGGAGGCTGGTGATCATGCGGTTTCGCGTCAGCGACGACGAGCATGCGCGGATCCGCGCGGCCGTCACCGCCGGCCGCCATGCGGGCACGGCCGATTATCTGCGCGCCCGCGCGTTGCAGGGCGGGCCCCGCCCGCTGCCCGCATCCCGCCTGATCGGCGGGCTGGGTCAGATCGCGGGCAGGCTCGCCGCGATCACCCGCATCGTCGAGGAGCGCGGCCTCGATGCGATCGAGACCGAGGCGCGGGAGGCCAAGGCAGCGCTGGCGGACTGCCTGCGCGACGTGGTGGCGGAGCAGGCGGAATGATCGCCAAGGTGATCCCCCCGAAGCGGCGCACCCGCGCGGGCGCCGCGCCCCGTTTCGCCGCACGCCTGCGCTATGTCTGCCGCAAGGCCGTGGCCGTGGAGACGGGCAATCTGGTCGGCCCCTGGCCACTGGCGGCCGACCAGATGCGCATCGTCGCGGCGGCCGGCACGCAGGTGCGGCAGCCCAGCCATCATCTGGTCCTCTCCTGGGGCGACGGAGAGGCGCCGTCCGACGCGGCGGTGCTGACCGCGGGCCGGATGGTGCTGCGGCAAATGGGCTGGCAGGATCATCAGCACGTGCTGGCCGTGCATCGCGACCGCCCGAACCTGCATGTCCACATGGTGCTGAACCGGGTCCATCCGCGGACGGGGCGCGCTTGCGCGCTAAGCCATGATTACGCCTGGCTGGAGCTTGCCTGCCGCCGGGTCGAGAGGGCGTTCGGCTGGCCGCCGGACCGCGGGCGGTTCCGCCCGGAGGTGAGGGATGGCGTGCTGACCCTGAGGCCGATGGCGCAGGCGCATTGGCAGGCGCGCGTTGCGGTGCGCGAGGCCGGGCTGCGTCCGGACCCGCTCAGCGTCCGCGGGCCCGAGCGGCGGTCGGGCATGGCGCCGCTGCGCGACCGGCTGCCGGCGTCGATCCTGTCGCAAGCACGGCGGCAGCTGGCGGATGTGGTCAGCTGGATCGGGCTTCATTCGGGGCTTCGCGTGCTTGGCCTGCGCTATCTGCGGCCGGGCGGCGGGGGCCGCGTGACGGTGATCGGCGGCCGCGGCGCCATGCCGGCCTGTCATCTGGGTGCCGCCTTCGCGCTGCCCCGCCTGGTGGCGCGGTTCGGGCGCTTCCCCCGCCCCGCCGGCAAAGGATGTCCCGCCGACGTGGAGCCCCCGGGAGGAGGCCCTGCGCCAGGCCCATGACCGTGCCCGCGCCGAGCGGCGGTAGCGGCGAGACGACCTCGGCCGTCGGCACCGGGCCGAACGCGGCAGGCTGAACGATGCGCTGCGCGGGATCGATCCGGTCATCGCCGCCGCGTTCCGGATGGTGCTGACGGACGATCAGCGCGGGGCCCGCCGCGCGTTCAGCGCGGTGCCGCTGCCGCGTCTTGGCGATTATCCGGTGATGACCCCGGGCGCGAGGGCGGAGGCGTCCCGCGACGGCCGGCACCGGTCCCTGCGGCGCGGATGCGAGGGCGCTCCGATCCTGCCGATGGATCACACCCGCGCGCGGCAGCTGTGGGGTCTGGCCGGCGCGGGGGCCGCGAGTGATGCGCTGACCGATCTGCGGCGCATCGCCGGGGACCGGCGGCTGCTGGCCCGGCGCGGCCCGGACGACGCGGTGCTGGGCTATGACCTGCTCACCGAGACGGCTGACGGGCGGCTGATCTCCACCCCGCTCTCGGGTCCGGTGCATGCTCTGGGCCGGATCGGGCCGCGCCGGGCACGGCACTTCCTGGTGACGGCGGATGCGGCATCGGTCGCGATGCTGGCAGCGGCGCGGCCGGACGATCTGGTGATCGTCGCCGCATCCGGCCCGTCCCCGCGCTTGGCCCGCTGGCTGCGAAGGCTCGTGGGACGCCGCGCCGTCTCCATCGTCTGCGCGGCGGGCGCGGAGGAGAGGGCCGCGCTGCAGGCCTGCCTGCCGCAGGCCCGCATGATCGATCTTACTGCGCCGTCGCCGATCCCGCCCCGGCCGCACCAGGATGGCCACCCCGGCGAGGCCGAGCAGGACCCCCCTTCTCCCGACGGAAGCGAGGACGATTTTCCGGCGCCGTCCACATAAATCGGCATCCGCGCGGATGGAGAGCCCTGCGCACCCCGCCTGTCGACCCTATACTATCACCATCACGGGAAGAATCCTGGCCCATCCCCAAGACCCATCCGACCCCCGCGCCTGTCTCCGCAGGCGCAGAGCGAGACGCCATGCCCATGAAGACCCACCCCGAGCCCGATACCGAGTCCCATGCCGAACCCCGCCGCGACCGGATCATCGCAGCCCCCGTCCAACCGGTCCGACCGTCCAACGGTCCAACCCATGCCGAGGAGCCGCAGCCGCCCGCAGGGATGAACGGCGACCAGGCCGACACCGCGCTGCGCCGCTTCTTCGAGGACCTGCATCGCACCCTGCCGCGGGGCTTCACCCTGGACGAGGACATTCCATGCATTCGCGACAACAAGAACGACAGGTTCTGCGACCCGCTGCGCGTCGCGTCTCATGCCCGCCGGACCGACGGCACGGGCTGGATGCTCGATCTGGAGATCCTCGACGGGGACATGAGGCCCTGCCGGATGTCGGTGTCGCGACCCGATCTGGACTTCAAGCCGAAGATGCTGCTGGGCGCGCTGGCCGATCGCGGCTTTCGGCTCTACTGCCTGCCGGATCATCTCCTCGGATTTCTGCATCAATGGGGCCGGGCGCCGCGCAGCTGGCGAGCGGATCACCCCGGATGGTTCGAAGCGCCACGGGACGCGCCCAGCTATCTGCGCGCTGACGGGGCCCGGCACGCCCCTGCCGCGAGCAAGGCGGAGGTCGTCCTGGCCGAGCCCCTGCGCGACCCCCGTGGCCGGTCCGGCAGCCTTGCGGGCTGGCAGGCCGAGATCGCCCGCCCGGCGATCGGCAATCCGGCACTCGTCTTCGCCATCGCCGCCGCGCTTGCCGGACCGCTGCTGCGCACGACGGGGCTGCAGACGGCGGGCTTCAACCTCTTCGGCACCGCCGCCAGCGGCAAGTCGCTGCTGCTCCATGTGGCGGCCAGCGTCATCGGCCATCCGGAGGATGCCAGCCCCTGGTCCGCCGCCACCAGCGGGCTGCATCACCTCAGCGCCGAGGCGCAGGACGGCCTGCTGGCGCTCGACGGCTATCCGCTCCAGCCCGACGGTCCGCACCGGCGCGCCCTGCTGGCGATCGGCAACGATGCCGGCGCCGGGCGGGCGCCGTCCCCGCGCGATCCGCATGGCGGTCGGCGCTGGCGGCGGGTCATCCTGTCGACCTCGGAGATTCCGCTTCGACGCAGCCTGCAGCAGGGCCGGACGATGCCCCCGGCCCCGCTCCTGCGGCGCATGATCGACCTGCCGGCCGAGGTCGGTGCACATGGGGCCGTGGCGGATCTTCACGGGGCGTCCGTCGGTGCCGGCTTCACCCGCGCCCTGGAACGCGCGCTGCTCCGGCATCACGGCCACCTTCTTCCGGCCTTCCTGGACCGGCTGATGGCGGATCCCGACAGCCATGCGGCGACCCTAGAGGCCAATCTTCAGCGCCTGACCACCCGGATCATGCAGCATGCGCAGGGCGCAGCCCCGTCTTCGCCCGCCGTGGCCTCTGCCGGGGCCGAGCGGCTGGCCCTCGTCGGCTGCGCCGGCGAGATGGCCATCCGCTTCGGCCTGCTGCCCTGGCCCGAGGGCACGGCGCGGGACGCGGCCTGTCTGATGGCCACCCTGGCGCACCACCCGCCGATGGGATCGGGCTGGGACGCCCCGCAGGCCCGGGCCGAACTGCGCCGCTATGCCGAAGGGAACGACGCCCGGATCGTCGATCTCGACGCGGCGCCGGGGCGCGCCGGCGATCACCCACCGGTGGGCTGGCAGGATCGCGATTACCTCTATCTGGCCGGTGAGCCGCTGCGCGACGAGATCGAGACGCTGGACGCGCTGCTGGAAGCCGTCGACGACATCCTGCGACCCGGCGGCGAAGCCCGCTCGAAGCAATACCGCATGCCCGCGACGAAGGTCCGCGACAGGCCCCGGGTCTATCGCTTCGACAAGGCCAGGTTGTAGGAGGCCGCATGACAGTCGATGCCCTGCAATCCAAGCTTGGCAGGCGACGTCGTCATGTAACTGATCGCGAGGCGCTATTCTTCAGCTTTCAGATAACCCTTGGCCGTCAACCAATCCGTCAGAATGATCTCCGCCATCGCGGCAACAGACCTTCGATCGTCTCTCGCGGCACTCTCCAGGGCATCCTTCAATGAAGGCAGCACTCGAAGGCCCAAGGGAGCCGATCTCGTCTCGCGTTCCGATGACATTGTTAGCAGTTTCCTGTTGACACCCGTGGCACCATCCACAATACTGACACCTGCTAACATTCACAAGCGGAGCTTCAAGGCGTTGCAGCGCCAAGAAACTCCTGACCCTGCCACTCTGTCTGGAGAATGACATGGCTGATCCGACCTCTACCACCTTCCCGCGCGTGCAGAAAGCGCCTCCTGCCGGGGCGAGCGCCCTCGCCCTCCAGTTCCTCGAGCTCATTCATGCCTGGGGCCGGCACGTGACGTCCGAGAAGAGCCTCGCCTGCACGGCGGTCACCGACCCCTATCACAAGGCGCGCCTGGCAAGCGCCGAGATCGCCCTCCCCCTCTTTCACGAGGCCCTGCTCACGACGCTGGAGGTGCCGCCCCAGGTCGCGTCGGACGGGCCTCTGCGCCGCATGGCCCTTCTGGCGGCGACCCTGGTGCGCGAGAACCGCGCATCCGCCTTCGACCGCTACCTCGCCCTGCACGACGAGTTCGCCCTGTTCTTCGCGGTCGAAGGCTGCGGCCCCGCCGCGGACAATGTCCGCCAGCTGCTCGCAGGGGCGGATCGTCGGATCTGCGTGATGGCGCGCCTGCCGCTCTATCGCGGCGAGGGTGCGGCCCAGGACGCGCTGCCCGAGCTCATCGCCGCCTGATCCCCTTCCCGTCATCCGACGGCATCCGCCGGGCCGCATGGAATGCGGGCCTCGGGGCAGCCTGCGTCCGTCCCCGACGTGACGCCTTGCCTGCCCATTGCCGGCCGATGCCGTCGTCCTTTCATCCCGATCCCGTGGGAGGACCACGCATGTCCCGATCCACCATCCCGACCATGACCTTCGGCAATCGCAGATGCGTCATCGCGCCGGGGCCCATCCATCCGCATTGGCAGAAGATCGCCGGCGACAAGGGCTTCGACATCATCGCCCGCATTCGCGACCGCTACCATCTCGGCCTGCGCCATCACGCCTGCGGCCGCGACATGATCGCCAAGCTCTATACCCTGCGCACCGCCGCGCCCCTCTGTCCGCACTGCCTGAGCGACCGGCGTCGCGAACTCTGCGACGGTGCGGGGGTCACGTTCATCGCGCCGGCACGGCCGCATTACCTCCGCATCCGGCTTCCCTGCGGTCATGAGGCGGAGCGCCAGCAGGAGTTCCTGGAACGCGTGAAGGCGGGGCAGACCGAGATCCGCTGCGGCCCCTGCCTCGAGGCCCGGCTGAAGGCCGAGGCCGAGGAGCACGGCTGGACGCTGATCGGACCCGATCCGAACGGCGTCCGCAGCCACCGCCTCTATCGTCACGTCTGCGGGCATGTCCAGCGGGTCGCGATGGCGAACATGCAGACGGGCCGCTTCACGTGTCACGGCTGTGCCGGTGCCTGGACGACGGATCCCAGCCATATCTACCTGATGCGCTTCATTCTTCGAAGCGGCCGCATCGCGGTGAAGGTCGGCTTCTCGCGCAACCCGTGGTCGAGGCTGCGCCATCAGCTTGTCACCGACCGGGACCAGGATGCCGCGCTGATCCGGGTGGTCGCCGTGCCGACCGGCCATCAGGCCCTCCGCTACGAGAAACGGTTGCACATGACCCTGCGCACCCTGTTTCCGGGTGCCGAGCTCGACCGCGCCGAGTTCGCGAGCGAGGTCCGTGTCCTCTCGGAGCTCTATTGCGGCAGCATCGAGCCCGAGGTGAACGCGCTGCTTGACGACATCGAGCTCCGGATCGCCGCCCTGAGCAGGCGCAGGGCAAAGCTGCGCCGCAAGCAGGCGCGGCATGACGAACGCCATCCCCGAAACCGCCAGCGCCGCAAGCGTCCGGCCGGCGGGCCCCAAGCCGGGCGCGGCTGACGGGCCTGCCACCCTTCCCATGACACTGAACGACAGGAGGTCGACATGACCGACCGTGACACGCAGACGGCTGCGCCGTCCCACCCCGACTGGCGCGCCTATGCCGCCGCGATCCTGGCCCGTGCCCGCGTCGAGGAGGCGCGCAACGACGCCGAGCGGGCAATTTTGCTGAAGGAGCATGGCGATGCCGCCGACGACCTGCCGCCGCTCCGGGGCGAGGGGGACGTCTCCTACACCTCGCGCCGGCAGCAGATGATGATCCTTTGCCTTGCCGCCACGATCGGTAGCGAAGCCCGGCTGCGGGAACAGCTCGAACGAAAAGCAATCGTCGCGCTCACCGACTTGCCCGATGATCTCCTGAGAGACGCGCGCCGGCTCCTGCCGCTCCTCCTGCCGCCCGGCTGGCAGATCGCCCGGACGGAGCATGAGCGCCGACGGCCCGGCGCGGTCGCGGTGATCGAACCCGGCCAGAGCTATAGCGGCTATGCGCGCGAGCAATTAGAGAAAAACCTGGTCGAGGCGCTCACGCTCGATGTGCCGCTCATCCTGCTGCTGCCCGAAGCGATGCCGGTCGCAGAAATTCTCGGCGCGGCAGATGTCCCGCGCTGGCCGTATCGCAGAATGGATCGCGAGATTGCTGCGGAGCTTCTTGCGCTGAGCTGGCCGCGATCTGACCCTGTGGCCCTTCGCGAAGAGCTGCCGCCTGATGATCAGATTGCTGGGACGCCGATGCTGCCGCTGATGCTCGCTCTGCGCAGCGACAGCGTCGAGGAGGCGGCCAGGGTGCTGCGCGACACGGTCCCCCGACCGGCACCCCGCAGCACGCCCGCCGAGGAGGCTGCCGCGGCCCGCGCCGACGCCAAGCCAAAGGGGCGCGCCCCCGACGGCATCCGCCTGGCGGATCTGGCCGGTCTGGGCCCCGCCCGCGACACGGCCATCGGCATCGTCGAGGACCTCCGCGCCTGGCAGGCGGGCGAGCTGGCGTGGGACGCGGTGCATCGCGGCATGCTGATCGTGGGTCCGCCGGGCTGCGGCAAGACCGAGCTGGCCCGCGCCATGAACCGCGAGCCGGGCATCCATCTGGAAAGCGGCAGCTATGCCCGCTGGCAGGCAAGCGGGCATCTGGGCGACATGCTCAAGGCGATGCGCGCAAGCTTCGCCAGCGCGGCCGGCCAGGCACCGTCGATCCTCTTCATCGACGAGCTCGACGCTTTCGGCTCCCGGACAGGCAGTCGCAGCACGCAGAACCAGAGCTATGACACCAAGGTGATCACCGGCCTGCTGGAGCAGCTGGACGGGATCGACGGGCGCGAAGGCGTCACGATCATCGCCGCTTGCAACCACCCCGACGCGATCGACCCGGCGATCCTGCGCGCCGGGCGTTTCGACACGCGCGTCGAGATCGGCCTGCCCGATGCCGCGGCGCTTGCGACCATCCTGCGCCAGCATCTCGGAAATGACCTGCGCGAGGCAGATCTGACCGCGCTCGGGCAGATGGCTCTCGGCCTTTCGGGGGCGGATGGCGCCGCCGCCGTTCGCTCAGCACGAAGCCTCGCCCGACGTGCGAAGCGCCCGCTGACACCCGAGGATCTGCGCACGGCGCTGGTGCCGGATCATCTCGCTCTGCCCCCAAACATGCGCCGCCGCGCGGCGGTTCATGAAGCCGGGCACGCCGTGGTCATGACTGCGCTCGGCGTTGGCGTGATCAAGGCTCTCAGGCTCAGCCAGAACGGAGGCGAGACGCGACTGCGGTGGTTCGACATCGACGCGACGCGGGGGATGCTGCAGCAGCGTTGCGCGGCGCATCTCGCCGGGCGCGCAGCTGAGATCCTGCTGCTCGGTGAGGCGAGCG
Source organism: Paracoccus sp. ME4 (assembly GCF_046736325.1). Taxonomy (GTDB): domain Bacteria; phylum Pseudomonadota; class Alphaproteobacteria; order Rhodobacterales; family Rhodobacteraceae; genus Paracoccus. The sequence goes on along the minus strand of NZ_CP151280.1, from coordinate 35,188 downwards.
GCGGCGCCGGCGGCACCGACGACAGCGATCTGCACGCTGCAACCATGCTCCTGCTGCAGCGCGATCTCTGCTTCGGGCTGGGGGGCATGGGCCATCTGTCGATCGGCGCGGCCCCGCCCGCGACGACGCTCCTCTCGCTGCCCGCCGCGATGCGCCGGCAGATGCAGCGCGACCTCGATCAGGCCCTCGCCCTGGCGCTGGATGTCCTCGGACGGCATCGGCCGCTCCTGGAGAGCCTCGCCAACGATCTCGAAGCGCGGGGCTTCCTGGCGGAGGATGACCTGGCACTGGCTCTGGCACCCATCGTCAGGGAAGCGGAGAGGTCATCACCCGGCTGTCCACAGGCTACGGCTTGATTCTTAAGGTTCTGCGCGGGTCTGCTGCAGTCCCGCGCCTTCCCTCCGAGGGTCGTTCCCGGTGCGCGACCGGACAACCGGAGAGCCAGCTTGGACGGGGAACGCCTTGAAGAGATCAAAGAAATCTGCACGACCAAGCCACGGCCAGCAGACATGAGCAGAGGAGGATCAAGAAGTGTCTTTGGAAGCTCTGCTCGCCTCGATCCGCCGAGTTGCGTTTGACGGGATAGGTCGCCCCACCTTCTGAGACCATTGTCCCCAAATCCGGCTGATGCAGAACGTGGGGCTGGCCATACTATGGGTGCGGAAATGCCATGCCGCAGGCCCGACGCGAAGGGCGGAAAGCGGATCGAGGGCGGTGCGGCAAGCCAAAGCTCGCAGGACGCCGGAGTGGACGTTCGTCGCCGGCGAAGCGCAGCCGAGGCCCAGACCGTGGCGGAGGGCGGAAAGCAGTCTGACGGCAGTGCAGCATGGGGCTTGACATCGGAGGTGAATAAACCGTCGTTCTACGAATGCCTGCAAGCCCAGGGCGGTCGGCCAAAACGGCACATCAGAAAGTCCGTAATCTGTCTAATTTGAACGCTTGCTCTTCGGCATTCTCTCCTTCACCTCCGCCTCGATCTGCGACAAGCGCAGAGCTTCGAACTGCTCGAGGATGGCCGCAGTAGCCGTCTCGATGCTGCTTGAGATCGTGGTATTCACCGACTGCTCTACTAGGCAGGACGGGCGCGGATTCGAGAAGCCGAAGGCGAAGAGGTCCGGCGAACCGAGCGAGCGATATACGTCCAGCACGGTGATCTCATCCGTGCGCCGGATGATCCGCCAGCCGCCGCCATGGCCGCGCTCAGCCTCGACATATCCGCAGTCCCGCAGCCCGGCCATAATTCGCCGCACGACCACCGCATTCGATCCGAGCATACCCGCGATCTGCTGCGAGGTCATCGGCGCATCGGTCTGCGCCATGTGCAGCAGGACATGCAGCAGGCGGGAGAGGCGGGTATCCTGGCGCATCCGGGTCCTCCCTTCGTGTAACTTTACGGATTACATGACTGGTACGGATCATGCTATCAAGATACTCATGAAGTTACATGATTCGCCCGACATGACCAATTCCTCCGCCGCCCTGCGCGGCTTCACGCCGCTGCTGATCGGCATGGCCATGACCATCGCCAACGTGCCGATGATGGCGATCGCGATGCCGGGGATCGGCGCGGATCTGGGCTTGGGCACCGAGACGCTGGCGCTGGTCGCCGGAGCCTATCCGCTGGTCGTGGCGATGCTGCTGCTGCCGGCGGGGCGGGCCGGGGACCGCTTCGGGCGGCGGCGCGTCTTCCTCGTCGGCGGTGCGCTGTTCCTGGCGGGGGCGCTTCTGGCGGCCGTCGCGCCGGGGCCTCTGCCCCTGGCCGGCGCGCGGATGCTGCAAGGTGCGGGCGCGGCGGCGCTGGCACCGCAGGCGCTGGCGATGATCCCGCGGCTCTTTGCGCCTGCGGCACAGTCCGGGGCCTTTGCGCGACTGGCGATGACCGCCTCCTTCGCGGCGGTCTGCGGGCCGCTGCTGGCGGGCGTGCTGCTGGCGGCCGCGCCGGGTTGGCTGGGCTGGCGCGCGATCCTCCTGGCCGAGGCCGCGCTGGCGCTGGCCGTGATGAGCCTCGCCGCCCGGCGGCTTGCCCCGGACCAAACCGGCACAGGCGACACCGGCTGCCCGGCCGAGATCGCCGCCTTCGCCGCCCTCATCCTCTGTCTGGTCGCGCCGCTCTCGCTCGGCCCCGCCTTCGGCTGGCCGCTGCCCGTCTTTCTTCTGCTGGCGGCCGCCCTGCCCTGCGCCGCCCTCTTTGCAGGGCTGACGGCGCGGGCCGGACCCGCGGCGCTGATCCCGCAGGCCCTGCTGCGCGTGCCGGGCCTCCGCTGGAGCCTGGTCTTCCTGCTGCTGGCCGTCTCGGCCCCGCCGGGCTTCTTCGTGGTCCTGTCGCTGGCGTTGCAGGCCGGGGCGGGCCTCGGGCCGCTGCAGACCGGGCTGGTGACGGCGGGCTTTCCAGCGGGCGTGATGGCGGGCTCATGGCTGGCCGGGCGGCTGGCGCTGCGCCCGCTGGCGCGCATGGCGCTTGGCGTCGCGCTGCTCTGCGCCAGCTTCCTGCTGATCCAGGCGGTCCTGCCAGGGCTCAGCCCCGCGCGGCTCTGGCCGCTTCGGGCCAGGATGCTGGCGGCGGGGGCGGCCATGGGGCTGACCGTCACCTCGGTCATGCAGCTGGGCATGTCGGGCCTGCCACGGGCGCTGTCCGGCGCGGGGGCCGGTGCGATCCAGACGATGCAGCAGGTCAGCATGGCCGCCTCGATCGCGCTGAGCCTTGCGGTCTATGGCGGGGCCTTGGCGACGCGACCGGGGCTAGAGGCCGCCGCGGCGATGATGTGGCTGCAGATCGGCACGACCGGCGCCGCTGCGCTGCTGGCGCTGGCCCTGCTGCGCGGACAGGCATTCCCCAAACGAGAGGCAGAGGCATGAGAGCCGATCCGCACCAAGACCCCGCAACCTTCTGGGAGGAGTTCTACCTGACCAGGCGCATATCATCGAACGGCCGCGCCACCGCGGCGCTTCAGCGGATCGCGGCGAATCTGACGCCGGGTCATTCGCTGGACTTGGGCGCCTCGCATGGCGATGACGTGATCTGGCTGGCCCGGCAGGGCTGGCAGGCGCGGGGCTGCGACATCTCGGACACGGCCATCGCCCGCGCGTGCACCCGCGCGGCCGATCAGGGGCTGGAACACCGCGCGCAATTCGAGCGCTGCGACCTGTCCGTCGCCTTTCCGCAGGGCGCCTTTGACCTGATCACCGCGCTCTATCTCCAATCGCCGGTCGCCTTGGCGCGGGCCACGATCTTGGCGCAGGCCGCCGCGCGGTTGCGACCGGGCGGTCATCTGCTGGTCCTCTCGCATGCGGCGTCGCCGCCTTGGAGCCCCGAGGCCACCCCCTCGAACATCTTCCCGACACTGACCGACGAACTGGCGGCCATCGGCGCCCCCGCGCCGGAGCTGGAGGTGCTGGAGGCCCAGATCGTCACGCGCCCCGGGCGTGGCCCCGACGGAGCCGAGGCGATGCTTGAGGACAATCTGGTGCTGGTTCGGAGACGGTCGAAGTAGCTGATGCAGCGCGCCCGCTTGCACATTAGCTGAATGTTACGTTATTACACATCGACTCAACAGGACGCTCGTTTTGGCATCGCTTTCACCACCCATGACAACCGCCAATGTCGCACTTCACGACGTGACGGCCGGATATGGCAGCCATGCCGCCATCCACCATGTAACAGGAGAGTTTGCGGTTGGCTCGCTGACGGCGATCGTCGGACCGAACGGATCGGGCAAGTCGACGCTGCTCAAGACGATCGCGGGGCTGCTGGCCCCTATGAGCGGGCACTGCAGCAGAGGCCGCAAGGCGCTGGCCTATCTGCCGCAGATCTCGGAACTGGACCGGGGCTTTCCGGCGCGGGTGCGAGACCTTGTGACGCTTGGCCTGTGGCAACGGCGTGGCCTTCTGGGCCGGCACCGCGCCGAGGATCGGACGAAGGTCACGGACGCCCTGTCGCACGTGGGCCTTGAGGGGTTCGCGAACCGGCCTCTGGACAGCCTGTCGGGCGGGCAGCTGCAGCGGACGCTGTTTGCAAGGGTGCTGGTGCAGGACGCGCAGCTGATCCTTCTGGACGAGCCGTTCAACGCGATCGACGACAAGACCATTCGCGACCTTACGGCCCTGATCGAGCATTGGCATGCCGAGGGACGCACCGTGCTGACCGTTGCGCATGACCTGGCACTGGTGCGCGCACATTTTCCGCAGACGCTGCTTCTGGCGCGCCGCGCGGTGGCCTGGGGCCCGACCTCAGAGGTGCTGACCGAGACCAATATCGCCCGCGCCCGCACCTTCCAGGAGGCTTGGAACGAGGCCGCCCCCTGGTGTGCACCCGACGCCGCATGGCGGGCCGCCTGATGTGGGATCTCTTGGTCGCGCCCTTCACTGAATTCGCCTTCATGCAGCGCGCGCTGGCGGGGGCGCTGATGCTCTCGCTCTCGGCCTGCCCGGTCGGGGTCTTCCTCATGCTGCGCCGGATGAGCCTGACGGGCGATGCCATGGCCCATGCCATCCTGCCCGGCGCGGCGGCGGGCTTCCTGATCTACGGGCTTGAAATCTGGCCGATGACGCTTGGCGGGCTGGTCGCCGGGGCTGTGGTAGCCGTCGGCGCGGGCGCCGTTGCGCGGCTGACGGTGCAGCATGAGGACGCCTCGATGGCGGCTTTCTACCTGATTTCCTTGTCGGTCGGCGTGGTGATGGTGTCTCTGCGCGGATCCAGCGTCGATCTGATGCATGTGCTCTTCGGCACGGTGCTGGCGCTGGACGATGCGGCGCTGCTGCTGATCGGGATGGTGCTGGCGGTGACAGTGCTGGCCTTCGGCATCCTCTGGCGCGCCTTGGTGGCCGAGTGCCTCGATCCACTGTTCCTGCGCTCGGTCTCGGGGATGGGGACGGCGGTGCATTTCGGCTTTCTGGCGCTGGTGGTGCTGAACCTCGTCGTAGGCTTCCAGGCGCTTGGAACGCTGCTGGCGGTGGGGCTGATGATCCTGCCCGCCGCGGCGGCCCGCTTCTGGACGCAGGCGGTTCTTCCGATGGTGGCGCTGGCCGTCCTGATCGGGGCGGCATCCTCGGCCGGGGGGCTGCTGCTGTCCTATCACTTCTCACTGCCCTCGGGGCCGTCGATCACGCTGTCGGCCGGGGCGATCTATCTGCTGTCGGTGCTGGCCGGGCCGCGCGGCCTTCTGTTGCCGCGCCTGCCGCAGCGCAACCATCGCACCGCCTGAGGCCAGGAAAGGAAAACCAATGTTTCGCCACACGCTCGCCGCCCTCGCGGTTGGCACCGCCGCCGCGCAAGCCGAACCGCCGCAGGTCGTTGCCACCTTTTCGATCATCGGCGACATGGCCGCTCAGGTCGGCGGCGACCGCATCGTTCTGGAGGTGCTGGTCGGCCCCGATGCCGATTCCCATGTCTACGAGCCGCGCCCGCGCGATGCGATGGCCGTGGCCCGCGCCGATGTGGTTCTGACCAACGGGCTGGAATTTGAGGGCTTCGTCGACCGGCTGATCGCCGCCAGCGGCACCGATGCCGCCATCATCACCCTGTCGGACAGCGCCCAGGTGCTGGAGGATCCGGCAGGCGGGCACTATCATTATATCGGCGAGCAGGCGATCTGGCACGCAGGCGCCCATGACCCCCACACCTGGCAATCCGTGCCGAACGCCCGCGCCTATGTCGGCGCCATCGCGGACTCCTTCTGCGAAGCCGATGCCGAGGGCTGCGAGGGCTACCGCGCCAATGCGGCCAGCTATACCCAGGATCTGGACACGCTGGACGTGCAGATCCGCGCCTCGGTCGATGCGCTGCCTTCAAGCCGCCGCACGGTTGTCGTCGCCCATAACGCCTTTCGCTACTTCGAGGAAGAATACGGCATCCACTTCCTGTCGCCGCAGGGCATAAGCACCGAAGCCGAGGCCTCGGCGGCCGATGTTGCAGGCCTGATCCGCGAGATCCGCGACACCAATGCCGGTGCGATCTTCGCCGAGAACATCTCGGACACGCGGCTGCTGGAGCGCATCGCCGCGGAGACCGGGATGGACCTGTCCGGCACGCTTTATTCCGATGCGCTGTCCGGACCGGCGGGGCCGGCACCCGACTACCTGTCGATGATGCGCCATAACGCCGACACCATCACCTCGGCGCTGGCCGCCGATTGATCTGTTACGAAAGAAGGAGACCCATGATGTTCAGAACTCTTGCCGGTGCCAGCACGCTGGCCTTGATGGTGGCCGGCGTCGCCGTGGCGCAAGATAGCCTCGATCGCGATCACGATCATGACCACGCCCATGATCAAGCCCATGACGGCGACGTGACGCTCTACCGCCTGTTCATCGGCGATCACGACGCGGGCCGCGTCACCGCAATCGACCTGACCGCCCCCGAAAAGCGCTGGAGCTTTGAGACCACCGGCCAAACCAAGCTGTTCCCGGTGGCGGGCGGTGCGGTCGTAGCGGCGGTGCAGTCGGACGATGACGCGGTGCATTTCTTCGACAGCGGCATCTCCTTCGAGGATCACGGCGATCACGCCGACATCGAGGTCTCGGACCCCGCGCCCTTCGATGCGAGCCTGACGGGTCCGCGTCCCTTCCACTTGGTCGATCATGACGGCAAGATCGCGATCAACTATGACCGCGGCGGCTATGCCGAGGTTCTGGATGCCGCCGCCTTGGCGCGCGGCCAAATCGAGCCTCAGCGCTTCCCGCAAGAACGCGCACATCACGGCTTCGTCGCGCCTATGGGGCGGAACTGGCTGTCCACCGTCGCCTCGGACGAGGAGGTGGCGGGCGATGCCTCGGTTCCGCGCCTTGGGCTTCAGGCCTTCGACGCCGAGGGCAATGCCACCGGCGACCTGGCTACCTGCACCGGCATCCATGGCGAGGCCTTCTCGGGCGCCTATCTGGTCGCTGGCTGCAAAGAGGGTGTCCTGACCGCAACCTCCAAGGGCGATGGCGTGGAGTATGAGCTGCTGGAATACCCTGACGATCTGCCCCAGGATGTGACCACCGGCACGATTTTGGGATCGAACGCGGTTCAGATGTTTTTGGGCAATCACGGACCCGACGGGCTGGTCGTCATCGACCCGGTCGACGAGCCGCATTTTACCCGGATCGCTCTGCCCTTCCGCCGGGTCGACTTTGCGCTCGACTCGGTCAAGCCCTCGAACGCCTTTGTGCTGACCGAGGATGGCAGCCTGCACCGCGTCAACATGCTGACCGCCGAGATCGAACAATCGGCCCAAGTGACCGAGCCATATTCGATGGATGGCCACTGGAACGACGCCCGCCCGCGCATCGCGATGGCCGGGGACGAGGTCGTGGTGACCGACCCGAATGCAGGTGTGGTGCGCCGCATCAGCACGACCGATCTGTCGGAAATCGGCAAGATTGAGGTCGAGGGCACGCCCTACAATATCACCGTCGCCGGCGGCAGCGGCGTCGTTCACTGATGCCCCTGTGCCCGGCCTTTCATCAGCCGGGCACAGCCCCAAGTCCTGCCGCGATGTCGGCAGCACTGACCTCGCCTGCGGGGCGGTGGATCACCATCACCCGGTGCGTCAGGTCCATCCCGAGGATCGTGGTCTGCGTCGCCGAGCCCTCGCAGTCTGGATCCTCGCACGGGATCTCGGTCACGCTGACCAGCACCTGCGGCGCCAGCCCGACTTCCGACCGGACCAGCCGGCGCACCCGCCCGAAATGCCAGACGGCCGCCGCCTTGTTCCGGATCTGATCTGCAAGGCTCATGCCCAACTCCGGCCCCAAGCAAACGACTGAATGACAGGACCCGCAACATGGCAGACCGCATTCCCGTCACCCTGCTGACCGGCTTTCTGGGCGCCGGCAAGACCACGCTCTTGAACCGGCTGCTGCACGACCCCTCGGCCGGGCGCATTGCAGTCATTGTGAACGAGTTCGGCGAGGCCGGGCTGGATCGAGACGACGGGCCTTGCCGATCCCGGCCCCATCCATCACACGCTGATGCTGGACGACCAGATTGCCCGCAGCTTCCGGCTGGACCGGATCGTGACAGCGGTGGATGCCGAGCTCGGCGCCGGGACACTGGAGCGGCATGCCGAGGCGCAGGCGCAGGTGGCGATGGCCGACCGGATCGTGCTGACCAAATGCGACCTCGTCGCGCCGTTGGCGCGCGCCGCGCTGGAACGCAAGCTGGACGCGCGGAACCCGCAGGCTGCCCGGCTGCAGGCGGATCGCGGCGCGCTGCCGCCAGGTTGCCTCTTCGATCTGTCGACCGGGCGCCGCAGCGGGGATGTCCTTGCCGCGCTGGAATGGGTCGGCGAGGTGGCGGACCCCTTGGCCGGGCTGTCGGATTTCAAGGCGGCAGCCCTCGCCCCGGCAGCGCTGCCGGGCTTTCCCTCGACCGCGCCGTACCATGCGCGGCAAAACAATATCGCCACTGCCTCGATCACCATCGACAGCCCGATCCCGGCGCCCGTCTTCGACCTCTGGATGGACATGCTGCTGGGCACGCAGGGCCATTCGATCCTGCGCCTGAAGGCCATCATCCATATCGAGGGCGCGCAATGTCCCTTTGTCCTGCACGGCGTTTAGCATATGCTGGAGGCGCCGGTGCCGCTGAAGGACTGGCCGAACGACGACCAGACCAGCCGCGTCGTGCTGATCGCCCGCGACCTGACCGCCGAACATCTGGCCGACTCACTGGAGCTGCCAAAGCTGAAGCCCAGCACCGCCCGTCTGGCCCGGCGCGGGGGACGCGCTGTCGCCGCCTATGATCCGATCGCACCATGCGCGAAGAACTTGGCTAGCAGGTCGCGCCGCTGACCGCCTATCGCGTGCTGTCCTTCTTGCAAGAGCTGGACTTTGTTCTTCATATCGTAAGGTCTTCGCCTCAGTCGAGGATCTGAGGCGCAGCGTGAGTGCGCCGATTACCGCCGTCACCCGCATCGCGGAGGCCGACGGCTTCCGCCCCGCCCTGCGCTTCGCGCCCCGTGAGGTGCTCTGGCACCTCACGGGGCTGGAAGACGAGGACCTACCCCCTCTTCGCCGCAGCCGATGCCTTCAGCAAGAAGCGTTGCTTAGCGATCTTCGCGCCAAACGGGCGTGGAAAATCCAGCGTCATCGATGCGCTGGAATTCTTGTTCTCGAATGACGGAACGCTCGAAAGGCTCGGGCAGCGCGCAATCAACAACAAGGCTGGACCGGTGGCGCTAGCGCACAATCTGGCTGAGGAGGAGAAGATTGTGGCGGCGGTGACGATCGGCGTGATCTCGGGCAAGGAGGCCACCAACGGCAGCCGAGCGGCTGCGGGGGCGAAGCGACCGATACCTGCGGTGGCCGCGCTTTTGAACGACTGCTTCGCGGTGTCGCCGATCATCCGCGGGCATGTGCTGCGCACGTTTGTCAAAATCCATAAGCCCGAACAGCGCTACACGGATGTCGCCAATTGGCTGCAGCTCGGCACGCTGGTTGAAGTGCAGAAGAACATTCGCTCGCTGCGCACGCAGGTGAAGTCTTCGCCCGGATCATGGTCGGCCTGGCCGCCGAGAGCGCCAGGCACAAGCCTATCATGATCGACGCGACCTCTCTCAAGGCGCACCGCACGGCCTCGAGCCTTGGGGTAAAAAAAGGGGGGTGCGGGCGCCAGATCGGGCGTACCAAAGGCGGCATGAACACCAAGCTGCACGCTGTCGCCGATGCCAACGGGCGGGCGATCGGGCCCTACATGTCGGCCGGCCAGGTCAGCGATTACACCAGCGCGGCGGTTCTGCTGGGCAGCCTGCCGGAGGCGGGGTCGCTTCTGGCTGACAGAGGCTATGACGCTGATTGCTTCAGAGAAGCTCTGAAAGACAAGGGGATAAAGGTCTGCATCCCAGGCCGGAAGTCTCGGAGGAAGGCGGTGAAATACGACAATCGGCGCTACAAGCGGCGCAACCGCATCGAGATCATGTTCGGCCGTCTGAAGGATTGGCGGCGCGTCGCCACCCGCTATGATCGGTCACCGCAGACTTTCTTCTCCGCCATCATCCTCGCGGCAATCGTCTTGTTCTGGCTGTGATCAAGAACGAGTCCTGAGCCTAGCACCGCTCCGTGATCTGTGCGACCGCATCCCGCTTAAACTGGTCTGTGAAATTGCCTGGGCCCATCATGGCCTTCTTGCGTCAAGGTTAGCGAACAAGGCGTCCAGGAAACATGGGGCTATCCAGTTGTGCAAATGGGTGCGCCCCACATCAGGCGCCCGAACAACTCCTCGCGCCGTCGTACTTGCAGCCCAATTATCACTCATCTTAAAAATAATACTCATATGATATAAATTTTAATAAATATTAATATACATATAAATAACAGAGGGCACATCATTAAATAATTTTTAACTATTACAGAATTGAAGGCAACCCATCGCAGATTATTATGTAGAAAATATCTGTGTGAGGGTAAAATGGCATTTATCACGAAAGAACACTTCGGCGGCAACGTTATTCTCACAAGGGACAACTTGAAAGATGGATCCCCATACGCAGAGACCCTAAAGGAGATAGATTTTCATAACATAAGGTTCCCTGGAGGCGGAATTACCGAAGCGCAGACGTGGGAAAATGGGGGCCTCCAAAAAATGTTTGGAGACCCAATGGATCCAGAAGAGCCAGGGTATGTCCTGACACTACGGGAAATGCTGAGCTACGCCGCGGAAAGCGGCCAAACTATTTCTATCGTAATACCAACCTTTCAGTTCTTCGATAGCAGCACTGATTACTTCGACACAAGAGGATTTAAAGCTTATATAACGGAGCTACAGAAAGCTCTATCTGAATATCCGGACGCACAGATTTCGAGTTTCGAAATTGGCAACGAATACTGGGGCAGTAAGGAATGGGGTGGGCTAGAGCCAGATGACTACGGAAGAATTGCAAATTCCGAAATCCCTCTCATCAAAGAGATGATTGATGCCGTTTGGCCTGGATCGGAAGATCAACCGGCAATCGGGGTTCAGGCTGGCGTTCAATGGAAGGCTGAGCAAAATGCGGATGGTACATGGACTGCAGTCGGCTCTAGCCATTCTGCCCAAATTATTAATTCCATTTCTATAGAAAACAGGGGTCATATTGATGCCGTTTTCCAGCATAGCTATCCGGATGCTGAAAAAATAGAGCAATGTGTAAATTGGGCAATTAGGCCAATGGATGTTTTTTCCACGGCAGAAGGCTTCCCGGACGAACTCAAATTCATTCTCTCTGAGTTCAATGTAGGAAAAAATACAGCTGTTGGAGTACAACAAGGCGCAGCTTGGATTGATGCCTTCTCGAAATTTGTAGACGCAGGGATAACAAATATTGACCATTGGGGCGTCTCGTATGAATGGCTATCAAATAAGTTCTACGATACACAATTCCCATCCGCTGAAAGTGATAATGGCTCCATAAGCGCCATCGCAACTCCGATGGGGCAGCTTTATGATATTGCAGAGAGGCACCTTATTGGTTCTGAAGTTGTCTCTGATACTGAAGCTATGACGTGGGCTTCACAATCATCACACTTTGATGTGACAGGGTTTGAAAAGCCTGGGCAAACAATTTCATTCTACTACAATTCGTCTGATCCTGACGGAAAAATATACTTAAGCGAAATCTCCTCCGAGTACCACGTATCAACTTTTCACATTGTAGCAGCGGATTCTCCGTATAGCGATTGGTACGATGAGTCCATTTCGACTCCGCTACCAGATGGAAAGATCGCTGACGCTCGTGGAGACATGAAGGTCGTATCGGGAGTCGGGGGAGAATCGGATTATAATATCGGAAGAAATGAAATCGTAGTTGTTGTCATATCGGATAAGGATCGTGATTTATTCATTGAAGGTGCGCATAATGTTACTGACCCTCGAACGGGTCTAGTTGATGATGTTATCCAAGGCGCTCGAGGAAACGATGTTTTGCTGGGTCACATTGGAGATGATAGAATATATGGACACGAAGGAAAAAATATTCTATCGGGTGGAAAAGGAGCAGATATACTAATTGCAGGGAATAGAGGTGACGTAATTTTTTCCGATGGTGGAAACGACACCGTCAAAGGTGGCGTCGGAGATGACGTAGTTTTGTTTTCTTCCTCAGCGGGTCATCTAATTTCAAGAGTTTCTGGTTCCGAAGGCCGAGACTTTTTCGTTTTTACAGACAATGTCTCAGTGACAATAGCTGATTTTTCAGAGGATGACTATCTGTCATTTGGCGGCGTCTTTAGGAGCAAATCTGCCCTTGAAGACGCTATGGTAATTGAAAATAATGATATAGTTATTGCTCTGTCGGAGGGAGGATCTGTCAACTTAAAGAATAGCGCTCACCTCTATCATCGCATACTAGACACAGTCGTTGATTTCAAATCGCCTGCTGCACAAAGTAGTTTTCTGCTTAATTACCTTAAGGGCATGTCTGATTTTCAGATAACAGAAGTGTTCGCTCGTTCCCAGGAAGTACAGGACTATAGTATCTGGGGCTTGGAGTACCTTGAAAAGGCGCTTCGCTCCGTTGGTGGGCTGGGGTCTGACCTAGATGATGATTTTGTTATCTATCCTGGTTCGAAGAAGAATGTAGCCGGCACGGATCGGCAGGACAAGATATTCGGGAATCATCTTGACAATGTCATTAAGGCAAAGGGGGGGGCCGATATTGTTTATTCTAGAGACGGGAATGATGTTGTTCATGGGGGTACGGGAGATGACAGCCTGTTAGGAGGAGTAGGTAACGATACGCTTTTTGGTGGCTTTGATAACGATAAGCTTATCGGCGGAACTGGGAACGATCGAGTTTTTGGTGGGTCAGGTAATGATAAACTGTCCGGCGAACATGGGCATGATTATCTTTCTGGAGGTTATGGAACCGACTATATTGATGGTGGCGGTGGGGCAGATACTCTGGACGGAGGCTTTGGCGATGACAAGCTATTTGGAAGTTTTGGCAATGACCACATTCTCGGCGGCTTAGGTAGCGACTGGCTCAATGGTGGATCGGGCAACGATACATTAGATGGTGGCGCAGGAGCGGATTGGGTATCATTCCAAGGGATGCGTCATTCGGTGCGGATTGATGTCTCGGTTGCCGGTTCTCAAGCAACGGGTTACGGACGTGATGTTATTCTGAACGTTGAGAACATTCATGGCGGTGCAGGTAATGATACTCTTTTGGGAAATTCGCAGTCTAATATAATCAGGGGCGGCATGGGCGCAGACCGAATTTTGGGGCGGCAGGGCAATGATCAACTAGAGGGAAATCAGGGCGCGGATATCATAGACGGCGGTATTGGGAATGACACGCTGCTTGGTGGACTTGGCAATGATCGTATTTTTGGCGGCCAGGGCAATGACTGGCTCAATGGCGGATTTGGAAATGATACGCTAAATGGTGGCGCAGGAGCGGACTGGATATCGTTCCAAGAAGGACGTCATTCGGCGCGGATTGATCTCGCTGTCACCGGTTCTCAAGCAACGGGTTACGGGCGTGATGTTATTCTGAACGTTGAGAATATTTATGGCGGTTCAGGTAGTGATACATTTCTGGGGAATGCGCAGTCCAATGTAATTAAAGGTGGCATGGGTGCAGATCGTATTTTTGGAAGACAGGGTAATGATCGAATAGAAGGAAATCAGGGCGCGGATGTTATTAATGGAGGGGCTGGAAACGATAGTTTGTATGGTGGCCTCGGGGATGATCATCTTTTTGGTGGTATTGGCGACGACAGGCTTTGCGGTGGAGCGGGAAACGATGTTTTCGTCTTTAAACGTGGCTTTGACCGAGATGTAATTTTTGATTTCCAAGACGATATTGATGCGATCTGGATCAAGGATCTTGGAATAGTTAACTATGATCAAGCCATTTCTCTTGCGACGCAAGATGGGGAAGATGTTGTTTTTGATTTTGGGAATGGAGATGTCTTGACGGTCCGCAACGCCACTGTCGCTGCAATCGTAGATGATTTGCTATTCACTTGATCGCTGAACCACGCTGTGAAATTCGGATGGTGGCTCAAACTAAAATTTGGCGTTCTTTGGGTTCTTTAGTGCGACTATCTAAACTCGGCGCTAACAGTGCTCTGCCCCCTGAGAACTGGACCGTTTGAAGCTGGAGCTCTCGGCTAACCTTCCCTGGTAGGGAGAGGAGCTGGGAACGATGAAGGCATCGAGGTTTAAGGAAGCGCAGACGGCGTTTGTCCTGAAGCAGGGTGAGGAAGGCACGCCGGTGGCAGAGGTCTGCCGAAAGACGGGGATCAGCCAGGCGACATACTTCAACAGGAAGAAGCGGTATGGCGGTCTGCTGTCGGACGAGATGCGCCGGTAGAAGGCGATGGAGGACGAGAACAGCGGCCTGAAGAAGATCGTGGCCGACATGACCTTGGATCGGGAGATGTTGCAGGACGTCATCCGCCAAAAGCTCTGAGGCCTGTCGGGACCCGAAAATCGGTCGACGGGATGCTGGTAAATTGTGGCGTGTCGATTGGCCGGGCATGTGGTGCCCTACGCTTCGATCCCTCGAGCTACCATTACAAATCCCGCCGACCCGGGCAGACCGCACTGGAACTGAGGATCCGAGAGATCTGCGAGACGCGGGTGCGTTACAGCTATAGGCGCATCTATGTCTTGCTGCGACGGGAAAGGTGGCAGGTGAACATCAAGAAGGCGCGCAGGGTTCACAATGATTTGGGTCTGCAACTCAGAAACAAGAGCCCAAAACAGCGGGTGAAGGCCAAGCTGCGCGATGATTGCCAGGAGGCTGTCGGGCCCAACGATGTCTGGGCCATGGACTTTGTTCATGACCAATTGGCCCTAGGCAACAAGCTGCGGATCCTGACGATCGTCGACACGCACTCCCGTTTCTGTCCAGCAGCCGACCCGCGCTTTGAACTGGCCCCCGTTTCGACCGGACACTTGAGCATAACCATGGAGGCTTAGGCATATGCCTGAGGACATGCTTATGTCTGAGATAGAGATCATTACCGATGGCGGCCGTCGCCGGCGCTGGAGCGCTGCCGAGAAACTGCGGATCGTTGAGGAGACGCTGGACGATCGGGCCAGCATCTCGGTCGTGGACCGCCGCAATGGCGTGGCGCCGAACCTGTTGTATCGTTGGCGACGGCTCATGCTCGAAGGGGGGGAGTGTCGCCGTGACCGAGGACGATGACGTCACCAGCAACAAGGTCGTCCGACAAATGGAAGACCGCATTCGCGAGCTTGAACGCCAGCTCGGGCGCAAGACGCTGAAGGCCGAGATCCTGCGCGAGGCCTTGGACAAGTCACGGTCAGAAAAACCGACGTGGCTCGCGCGGTCGCCGTTGAAGGGCGATTTCCAGTGAAGGTGGTGGCGGAAACACTGGGCGTTTCCCGTTCCAACCTGCTCGATCGGCTGAAGGGGAGGACGAAGCCGCGTCGGCGCTATCAAAAGGCGCAAGACACGGCGGTGGTGCCGTTGATCACGGCCCTTGTGTCGGCGCGTCCAACTTATGGCTACCGGCGGATTGCGGCGATCCTGAACCGGCAGTTGCGATCAGAGGGCCTTGCGCAGGTCAATCACAAGCGGGTCTATCGGATCATGAAAGCCCATAGCCTGCTGCTCGCTCGGAAATACACGGAGCGGCCCGAGCATGTCCACGACGGGAAAGACATCGTCCTGCGCTCGAACCTGCGCTGGTGTTCAGATGGGTTCGAGTTCACCTGCTGGAACGGCGACATCGTCCGCGGTGCCTTCATCATCGACGCACATGACCGCAAGATCATCGCCTGGCGCGCCGTGGTGAACGCCGTGATCAGCGGTTCCGACATCCGCGACATCATGCTTGAGGCAGTCGAGCGGCGCTTCGAGACATACCGTGCGCCCGCTATCGTCGAGATGCTGACCGACAACGGTTCGCCCTACATCGCGAAGGACACGCAGATCTTCGCACGACAACTGGGCCTGAAGCCCTGCCTCACGCCGGTCCAGAGCCCGCAGAGCAACGGAATCTCAGAGGCTTTCGTGAAGACGCTGAAGCGCGACTACGTCCAGGTGACGCCGTTGCCGGACGCCCAGAACGTTCTCGGATTGATCGGAGGCTGGATCGAGGACTACAACGACAACCACCCGCACTCAGGGCTGAAAATGCGCTTGCCCCGCGAGTTCATCGCAGCTCAAACCGCAACCGCCTGAGTGTCCGGTGAAACGGGGGCAACACAACGCTTCACTTACCGCGGCGAGGATGTAATCCGGACACTGGAGCGAGTCTGTGCCC
Organism: Paracoccus sp. ME4; assembly: GCF_046736325.1. Lineage (GTDB taxonomy): Bacteria > Pseudomonadota > Alphaproteobacteria > Rhodobacterales > Rhodobacteraceae > Paracoccus. The sequence goes on along the minus strand of NZ_CP151280.1, from coordinate 18,988 downwards.
AGGTCGTCTATCCCAAAACGGCTCGGGTCGACAATGGCAGCGAATTTATCTCTCACGACCTCGACCTATGGGCTTATGCCACCAACGTCACATTGGACTTCTCACGCCCGGGCGAGCCTACGGAGAACGGCTTCATCGAGGCATTCAATAACAAGATTCGGCCGGAATGCCTGAACGCACATTTGTTCATGAGCCTTGCGGACGCACAGGAAAAACTGGAGACTTGGCGTAGTCACTACAACGAAGACCGACCCCACAGGGCGATCGGGTACAACGTCCCGATCGCCCTGCATTATCCCGGCGGTGCAGCCAGCCAGTCGCCATGACCAAGCCGGAAATCTCCAGAATCCGGCGGTCCAAGGTTTGGAAGCAGCGCACAAACCGGCAGACTCTTTCAAAATCTGTAGGAGATATGAGTCTCGCGCAGCGGCGTTAACTTAATAATAATACTTTTCTGAAAGGCTTAATAAAAAAGGAAAGAAGATGCTCGATCAGGATTGGTGCCTAATCTGTGGCAACGAACATTATGAGATAGCGCCTCACATTCATGGGTGCCTATCCTGCTACATGGCTAGTGGTCCGGATTGGCCACAGCGCTTGCTGACGGACTCTCTTGTCGCGGCCCATGTAGTCAACGGTTGCAATGTTATTCCTTTCCCAAGACGGGGCATTAGCCCACAAGTACGGTTCTGCACGAGTTAGGCTCTGAACTGCCCGCGTTGGGCCCTCTGAACCGCGCCGGGTTTGCCGGAGACTGATCGACGTTAGGTCGTGTTGACAAATGGCGGAGCCAGAGGCGGATCGAAGTTATGTCGATGAAGCCCCGGAAGCTTTCGGCGGTCTTATCGTAACGGGTTGCGACGCGACGGGCGTTCTTCAGCTTATTGAAGCAGCGCTCGACGAGGTTACGCATCCGATAGAGTGTGTTGCCGGTTTCGTGGACACCGGTTTAAGTTTGCATAGCTCGGTCCTCGAACGCCATAGGGTTCAGGTAGCCCAAATTCGAGTGGCGTCTTCTCGGATCGTAGAAGCGCTCGGCGTCGTCGAACACGTCGGCGAGGGCGGCGTTGCAGGTGCGGTAGACCTTGCGGGCTGTCCGTTCGGTCTTCAGCGATGAGAAGAAGCTTTCCATCGCCGCGTTGTCCCGGACGTTTCCGGCCCGGCTCATCGAGCAGGTTATGCCGTTGTCGAGCGGCAGGCGTTGGAACTGGTCACGGGTTATATTGCGAACCCTGGTCAGAGTGGTGGAGCAAAGCGTCGGTCTTGCCGCGCCGCCAGACCGCTGACCTGCCCCCCATTGGTCCCTTGATCATAACGAGAGTTCGCGGGTTCGAGATTGGTAGTCGGGGGGTGGTTTCATGGCAAGCGCGCCGGGCGCGGAGCCATCAGGGAGCGCAAGCGTCCGGCGCGCTTCGAGCGGCGTCAGGTTGCCGAGCGAGGAGTGCGGCCTGACGGCGTTGCAGTCGTAGCGCCAGAGGGCGATCTTTCGGCGCGCGTCATCCAAGGTCTCGAAGATTTCCTCGTTCAGCAACTCGTCGCGCAGGCTGCCGTTGAAGCTTTCGATGAAGGCATTCTGCTGCGGCTTGCCGGGATCTATGCAGTGCCAGGCAACATCGTTCCGATCGGCCCACTTCAGGATGGCCCTACTGGTGAACTCCGTCCCATTGTCACTGACGATGCAAGCCGGCTTGCCATAAATCCGCACCAGTGCGTCCAACTCGCGGGCCACCCTCGCGCCTGAGATGCTGGTGTCGGCAACCAGACACAGGTTCTCGCGGCAGCAGTCGTCGATCACCGCCAGGATGCGGAACTTGCGCGACGCCCCGAAAGTGTCCGCCACAAAGTCCAATGACCAGCGCTGGTTGGGCATGAGGGCCAAGGGCATCGGCATGCGTGTGCCACGGGCGCGCTTGCGGCCGCGCCTGCGCCGGACCGACAGCCCTTCGTCGCAGTAGAGCCGATACAGCTTCTTCGGGTTCATCAGCATGCCCCTGCGCTCCAGCAGTAGTCCGATCCGCCGATAGCCGAACCGGCGACGCACAGCCGCGACCTCCTGCATGGCCTTGCGGATCTCCGGATTGTCGGGCGGCCGCTCGCGACGCACCGTCTTCGGATCGACACCGACCAGAACGCAGGCCCGGCGTTGCAAGATGGCATGGTCTCGCACCGCCCTCAGCACCGCGTCCCGCCGCGCGTTCGGTGTCGTCAGGGCTTTCCCAAAAGATCCTTCAGCACGACATTGTCGAGCATGGCGTCTGCCAGGAGTCGCATCAGCTTGCCATTCTCGTCCTCCAGCGCCCTCAGCCTCTGGGCATTGGACACGTCCATGCCCCCATACTTGGCCTTGAGCTTGTAAAACGTGGCCGGGCTGAGACCGCGACGGCGACAGACCTCCGCCGTCGCCATTCCGGCTTCTTGCTCCTTGATCACCCCAATGATCTGCGCCTCGGTGAAGCGGCTTTTCCTCATGTCGTCTGCTCCTACGTGATGAAGCAAACTCTACATTAGAGCGAGGGACATTCCGGGGGGCAGGTCAGGCCATATCGAGCCTTAACCAAAACAATTCTTATTATAGTGCTGTGACAGTGAAGAATCAGGAATGACGGTAAATAGACGGGGAAATAATTCCTGATAGGCGCGCTCGATTTTGCGATCGAGCAACATACGTTGATTCCATCCCTCCTTATCAGCTGTATAGCAGGGTATGCAGCCGTAAATGTTGGGCGCTAGCTCATCAGTTATGGCACTGCAAATTGGGCAGACGTGGTCAGAGGTCATGCACTACTCCGTGTCAACTGACTTACACGTTATAGGCAAAAAGTAGCTGAAACGTTAACGATGCGCTGGTTTTGCCCCCGTTTTTACCGGACTCTCCTCTGTGCACGCCTGCGCGCCGTGACGGCATGGAGTTCGCCCTTTCGGGTCTGTGACAATGATTGATCCTGGATAGGTCAGCAGGGTCGGGATCACCTGGCTAGGGTCAGAACTCATAACCAATAGATCACGAGAGCCGCTAGGCTCCAGACTCATTGAGTTTCAGAGCCAGAACAAGACGGTTGCGGCGAGCATGATCGCGGATAAGAAGGTTTCCGGGCACCGGTCGTATCGGGTTGCAACGCGCCGCCAGTCCTTGAGACGGCCGAACATGATCTCGATGCGGTTGCGTCGTTTGTAGCGCCGCTTGTCATATTTGACGACCTTCTTGCGGGACTTGCGACCGGGGATGCAGACCTTTATCCCCTTGTGTTTCAAAGCGTTTCTGAACCAATCGGCGTCATATCCTCTGTCGGCCAGAAGCCACCCAGCCTTCGGCAGGCGACCCGGCAGTGCCGCGGCGCCGGTGTAGTCGCTCACCTGGCCAGCAGACATGAAGAACCCGATCGGCCGCCCCTTGGCATCCGCGACAGCGTGCAACTTGGTGTTCATACCGCCTTTGGTGCGCCCGACCTGGCGCCCGCGCCCCCCTTTTTCACCCCAAGGCTTGAGGCCGTGCGGTGTGCCTTGAGATAGGTCGCGTCGATCATGATCGTCTTGTGCTCGGCGCTCTCGGCGGCAAGGCCGACCATGATCCGGGCAAAAACCCCGTTGTCGCTCCAGCGCTTCCAGCGGTTGTAGAGGGTTTTGGCCGGGCCGTATTCCTTCGGCGCGTCACACCACCGCAACCCATTGCGATTGATGAAAATTATGCCGCTGAGGACACGGCGATCATCGACGCGGGGCTTGCCATGGCTTTTGGGAAAGAACGGTTTCAGACGCTCCATCTGGGCGTCGCTCAGCCAGTAAAGATTACTCATCGATCAGGTCTCCTTATGGAGCCTGAATCACGCCAAAGGACCGAAATCAATGGGTCCTGACCCTAGGGATCAGCTCATGGGGCCAATTTCCGAATGGTAGCATCACGACGAGAGCGAGGGCTTTCGCCAGCATTAGCAGGGCCGGATATAATATCAAGATTAGCGTTGCCGCCCAAGTGAACCCGACAAAAATCTCTGCTACGATCCGTCTCATTTTTAGATTCATTAACTGCTTTTAGCTCACTCAACAATGAAGCATCTTTCTCGATTTTCTTTCGCATTATTTCAAGGTCACTGATCATCCGAGAGATACGAAAAGTTATAAAAAGATAATCCTCATCTCCAATTTCTAGCCGCACGAAGCTTTGGCGACAAGCGCTTATGATAGATTTCGCGTGGGCTAGTTGGACAGCTAACTCCCCGCTGCTTCTAATTCTCTCGTCCACAATAACTCCTATCGTTTTATCGAACCATACCAGCCTGCTCTTAATAAATAGTTAATATGCCGACGGCCTCGTGCATGCCATGAAGGACCGGCATCTCGAAGAGCCATCTGACCTGTTGTCGATTCCTACGACGGGCGCCCTGCGGACGAGCGAATCAGGATCATTATCGGGGAGGTGACTGGATCAGGGAAGCGTTGAAAGACAAGGGAATAAAGCCTTGCATTCCCGACAGGGAGTCTCGTGGAAAGCCTATAAAGCATGAAAGGCGCCGCTACAGACGCCGCAACCGGATCGAGATCATGTTCGGGCGGCTCAAGGACCGGCGGCGGGTCACTACACGCTACGACAGATGTCCGAAGGTCTTCCTCTCCGCCGTCGCCCTCGCCCCAACCGTCATATTCTTGCTATGAACGGAGAACGAGTCCTGACCCTAAAAGCCTAGGCTCCAGACCCATTGATTTCATGCTTTTCGCGTGATTCAGGCTCCTCAAGGAGACCTGATCGATGAGTAATCTTTACTGGCTGAGCGACGCCCAGATGGAGCGTCTGAAACCGTTCTTTCCCAAAAGCCATGGCAAGCCCCGCGTCGATGATCGCCGTGTCCTCAGCGGCATAATTTTCATCAATCGCAATGGGTTGCGGTGGTGTGACGCGCCGAAGGAATACGGCCCGGCCAAAACCCTCTACAACCGCTGGAAGCGCTGGAGCGACAACGGGGTTTTTGCCCGGATCATGGTCGGCCTTGCCGCCGAGAGCGCCGAGCACAAGACGATCATGATCGACGCGACCTATCTCAAGGCACACCGCACGGCCTCAAGCCTTGGGGTGAAAAAGGGGGGCGCGGGCGCCAGATCGGGCGCACCAAAGGCGGTATGAACACCAAGTTGCACGCTGTCGCCGATGCCAACGGGCGGCCGATCGGGTTCTTCATGTCGGCCGGCCAGGTCAGCGATTACACCGGCGCGGCGGCGCTGCTGGGCAGCCTGCCGAAGGCTGGGTGGCTTCTGGCCGACAGGGGCTACGACGCTGATTGGTTCAGAGACGCGTTGAAAGACAAGGGGATAAAGGTTTGCATCCCCGGACGGAAGTCCCGCAAGAAGGTCGTCAAATACGACAAGCGGCGTTACAAAAGGCGTAACCGCATCGAAATCATGTTCGGGCGTCTGAAGGACTGGAGGCGCGTCGCAACCCGTTATGACCGCTGCCCGGAAACGTTCTTCTCAGCTATTATGCTCGCCGCAACCGTCTTGTTCTGGCTGTGAAACTCAATGAGTCTGGAGCCTACACAGCAGATTCATATAGTTCAAACTCAAAAGGAATACTTCTCTCAAGTATCGCCACTTCTTCTTTCGAGATGCACGAATTCATTACCGGCGATCTATTGAGGAACTTATCTGGATTTACCGCTATGCCAAGTCTTTGAGAAAGATACGAGTTGGCAGTATCCCTATTTTCATACTTAAATATAATATTGGCACTTATATTTGGGTTTGATGATGTTAATATCGAACTTTGACGACCAACGTTTGCATGTGGCGGTGTGTTGGGATCAAGATAATCATCAATAAACTGACGAAAAGATATGCCTGCTGTTGACGATGGCCTATTGTTTATCTCTGGCCTGCTTCTATACCTATACCAACTCCACAACCAGTCTGCTGGGTTTCGAATATATCCAAAGTAGTCAATATCTGTCTCTTGATTTGGAAACAGAGGTAGAATTTTTTTATTAAATTGCTTAATCCCCATGTGCTTTAGATTCTGGGGGTGTTTGATCACTATATCAGCGTGATACTGCAGATGATCAATGTAACTATGAGTTCCAGTTTTTGGGACTGATAGCATAACAAGGGATTTTCTCCAAAAGATAATCATTGTGTTCTCCCGGGGAGTGCGCTCATTTAGATCTTTAGTTTTTTCACATTTGATATTAAGCTAATGAATTTTTTAGGAGAGCATTGACTTTAAGCCCCAGCCTTCTCCTTAAATCCAGAAACCCGCAAAGCTGATGCTGTAATCCTCTAATTTTCCTAGCGCATCCGCAAGGCCCGTTGACCTGCCCCTCGGACGTCCGTAGATTATAACATGAGCCCTTTGGGCTCATAGTTGTAGGCTTCGGGTTGGGCAAGCGCGCGGGGCGCGGATTCCTCAGATTGCTCAAGCGCCCGGCGCGCTTCTGCTGGAGTCTTGTTGCCGAGCGAGGAATGCGGCCTGACGTTGTTGTAATCGTTTCGCCACATGTCCAGCTTGTGGCGGGCGTCAGCGCGATCTCTGTTTTCACGTTCCTTAGGCTCCAGACTCATTGAGTTTCACAGCCAGAACAAGACGGTTGCGGCGAGCATAATAGCTGAGAAGAACGTTTCCGGGCAGCGGTCATAACGGGTTGCGACGCGCCTCCAGTCCTTCAGACGCCCGAACATGATTTCGATGCGGTTACGCCTTTTGTAACGCCGCTTGTCGTATTTGACGACCTTCTTGCGGGACTTCCGTCCGGGGATGCAAACCTTTATCCCCTTGTCTTTCAACGCGTCTCTGAACCAATCAGCGTCGTAGCCCCTGTCGGCCAGAAGCCACCCAGCCTTCGGCAGGCTGCCCAGCAGCGCCGCCGCGCCGGTGTAATCGCTGACCTGGCCGGCCGACATGAAGAACCCGATCGGCCGCCCGTTGGCATCGGCGACAGCGTGCAACTTGGTGTTCATACCGCCTTTGGTGCGCCCGATCTGGCGCCCGCGCCCCCCTTTTTCACCCCAAGGCTTGAGGCCGTGCGGTGTGCCTTGAGATAGGTCGCGTCGATCATGATCGTCTTGTGCTCGGCGCTCTCGGCGGCAAGGCCGACCATGATCCGGGCAAAAACCCCGTTGTCGCTCCAGCGCTTCCAGCGGTTGTAGAGGGTTTTGGCCGGGCCGTATTCCTTCGGCGCGTCACACCACCGCAACCCATTGCGATTGATGAAAATTATGCCGCTGAGGACACGGCGATCATCGACGCGGGGCTTGCCATGGCTTTTGGGAAAGAACGGTTTCAGACGCTCCATCTGGGCGTCGCTCAGCCAGTAAAGATTACTCATCGATCAGGTCTCCTTGAGGAGCCTGAATCACGCGAAAAGCATGAAATCAATGGGTCTGGAGCCTAGGCTGGTAGATTCTCTACGATGCGGAAGAGCTGTATGGCGCTGTGCTGAGCCGACGGCTGCTTGTGCAAACGGATTGGTAGTGCGCAACAACTTGCACTGGCACTGCCAGCATGACCCCGGCCAAACGCCTGAAGTCCCTCGCGTGACATGGCGTGCTGCTGGACCGGATCCGGACGTCAGGCAGGCGACCTCCCTTCTTACCGTGGCGATCTGCTGATGCGCGACAGGCTGTGCGAGCGAAATAGGCTGAAGGTTCAGCCCAATAAACAGATCATCGTGATCCGATGGCCACCTCTGATAAGGCCGCTTTCCGACGCCACCGCAGCGCAGCCACAGCCCGATCCGGAAATCGAAGACAGAAAGATGGAGGCCGCGGCCAGGAAAGACTTCATGGTGAACCTATCAGAATTCGCATCGTATGACGGCGAGGAAAGATGCAGTTGGCAAGGCCGTGAACTGTGATGACCAGCTGGTCCGGGTCTATGTCCTTGGGGAACCTGCCGCCTTTCGGACAGAACTTGGCACCTTCTCACGACTGCAGTCATGAGGAACAATGTGGCCGGGATCGCTCTTTGCTTCGACGCGGCAAAGAGAGGCAGCTGAGATGACAAAGGTCGTTTACGAGATCGTCGAGCATGATGGTGGCTGGGCATACAAGCTTGGAGACGTGTTCTCCGAAACCTTCGAAACCAAGGAGCAAGCAACCGCTGCGGCGAATGACGTCGCCGCCCGGCAGCAGGTTTCCGGCGAGGATGAGGCGATCCAGTACCAGGACGAAGACGGCGTCTGGCACGAGGAAACCGAAGCCGGAGATGATCGCCCCGACGTCGAAGTCAAGGACGGTTCGAAGTAAGACCCAGCCATCGACCAACGGAGGGGCGGTACGTCTCGCCCCTTTCCTTCCGATCTGACCATCCACGGTTGTCGCCCTATCCTCGACGGCGACAGCTTGCGGCTTGGCTCCTGCGCGGCGGGCGTCTGCTCCGGTATCAGCGCAGGCAATGGACGCCGGAGTAGCGTAAAATGATGCGTTGCGCCGATCCGCGCTTCGCCTGTCGCGGTGAGGAAATGGTCCTGTCATGCGCGGGCGTCGCCACGCAGGGCCGGGCATCCGATATGCGCCCCTGCGCGCCGCCCCGTATTACGGGCTTTAACGGTCAGGATGTTGCAGGAGCGGGTCGATAGTCTCGGACTGCCCGACTGAGCCCGATCCATTGCAAAGGCCCGCAATCGCGGATGGGACGTTATCATGTCGCGACGGAGTTGACAGCTGTCAACCGGGTGCGGCTGCGGATGAGCGAGTTCACCATCGCCTCGATATTGAGGGCGGCGGTTCCCGCCTTTCGGACCAGCACACGAAGATAGGCGCCGGGAGACCGGATCCGCGACGATTGCTGCAGGATGCAGGCCACCGCAACGGATGCAGCATCATCGCCCAATCGCGCTCTCGCCTCGGACCAGCCTGTCGCGGCAATGCCCAGCATCGGCGCGACGAATGCGGTCACATCGCACAGATCGCGCCAGCTTCGCACCGGTTCGCGGCTATAGGCGCACAGGTCCGGTGTCGCTTGCAGGACACGCTCCAGGGTCAGGACAGGTCTCACCCCATGGGGCTGTGTCAATCTCTCGGCAGGTTCAGATTCAGATTCATCTTGGTCTGAACTCTGATGGTGCCGCTCATTTTGGCTGTCAGAGGCGCTCGATACCGATGTTTCGCAGGGCTTCCGGGGGCTCAGATCTTCCAGCAGATCTTGGATTTCTCGGTGCATCCGCTGAAGCTGTTCCAGCGAAAGCTTACGCCGCAGCATGCGATGACCTGATGCGACGACCTCGTTCAGCGCCGTGTTCGTTGGCTGCGCCTGAGACAGATGAAGGCAGTCCCTAAGCGTCAGGCCAATCTCCTCGCGCAAGTGTCGCATCCGGTGCATCTCGTCGCGGGCATGGTCGGCCGCGGCGATGATCTCTGCGGCGCGGGACAGAAGGGGGGCCAAGTCAAAGCCGAAGGCGCGCTCGATCTGGCCAAGACGGTTGCGGCGGGCATAGCGCTTGCCGTTCGGGCTGTCCTGCCGGCGGATCAGCCCCGCCGTCACCAGCGCCGCCAGATGCCGGCGCAGCGTGCTTTCGGGCATGCCGTGCAGACGCGTCGACAGCGATGTGTTGGAGGGAAAGACCGTCAGCTGCGATCCAGGCTCAAGCTCCGTGCCGGGATGGAAGGACAGAAGCGCGGCCAGAACCGACAGGTCGCGATTGCTGACGCCCAGCTGCGCACGGGCGTCCACCGCGGCCTTGGACAGCGCCCATTTGTCGACGGCCGGGCAGGGCGCGGGACGGTGGGGCGCCTGCGCCGCAGGCCTTTGGCCATGCGGGACCGCCCCACGCCCGATGGGGGTCATGGAAACATGCTGCATCTGATTTCACTGGGCAAAGGAAGGCCTCCGCATCCGAAAGATGCGGTTGACAGCTGTCAACAAGCGCCGCTATCAACGAGGTGCTAGATCGTGAGAGCGGCCCTTCGGGATGTCATGTCCTGAGGGGCTTTCTTTTTGCCGGTCGTGCCTCCCTGTTGGTTGCCGTTCAGTCCTCAGCGCCGCCGGCGTCCAGCCAGCTGCGGTGAACCTTGTCGATGTTGTTGATCAGCCAGTCGCCGAAGGCCTTGCCGTCGCCGCTGAGCTCGATCACGGTCTTCCGGTCCCCGCGCGTCGCGGTGCCGAGCGTCCTGTCCCGGTCGCGCAGGGGCAGGGGGCCCGGCCTCTCCCTTCGGGCCGAGACGGCGGCCAGGACCGCGGCAAAGCGCGCGTCCGAATCCTCGCCCCTGGCGGCCGCGACAAGCTGCGTCCCGGCCCCCTCCGTCATGCGGCGGGCCAGCGACAGCCAGCGTTCGCGTCCGGCGGACGGGGCTGCTCCGATGGCGCGGATCAGTGGTTCGGGGATGGCATCGGTCACCGTCAGCATGCGCGAGATGACCGTCTTGTCGATCGACAGCGCATCGCAGATGACCTTGCGGTCGAACCCGGCCTTCACCATCTGCGCGGCAAAGTTCGCCTTCTCGATGAAGCTGAGATCCTTGCGCGCCGAATTCTCCTGTCCCTGGGCCACGATCAGCTGCCTGTCGTCCAGGTCGCGCACCATCGCGCGCACGGGCTGTCGCAGGCCACGCATGGCCCGGACGCGGCGCCGTCCGAAGACGATCTCGTAGCGGCCTTCGGTGTTGGGCGAATGGCGCAGCAGAACCGGGACCTGCTGCCCATAGGCGCGGATCGACTCGCGCAGCGCCTCGATTCCGGCCTCGTCACCGTCAAGGCGGTCCGACAGGCCCGCATCGTCGATCATGTCGGCCGCGACCTCGATGATCGCGCGGCTCTTCAGCTCGTTGATGGATTTGGACACGGCCCCGATCGCCCCGCGGTCCGAACGCTGGACCGGCCGGGCCTCGTCCTGGGCGGCGGGCGGGCTCATCAGGTGCTTGAGAAGGTCCTTGCGTGCCATTACGTCCCCCCGCGCCCCCATGCGGCCTGGATCAGCCTTTCGATCTCGCCATGGACGGCGTTCAGGGACTCCAGCGCCCGCTCATAGGTGGATCTGGTGAATTGGGATTTCTCGACCTCGTAGAGGGTCTGCTTGGTGATGCCCGCATCCGAGATCGCGGTGGACTTCAGGACCGGGTGATTCAGCACATGCTCGCCGAACATGGACCGCATGAAGCTGACCATCTGGTTCTGCGGCCCGTCGCCCGGCTCGTAGCGGGTGATGACATAGCGCATCCAGTCGTAGTCCATGCCGCCCCCCGCCTCGGCCACGACCCCCAGAAGGTTCGATGTCATCAGCAGGAACTGGCACATCGACATCACGTCCAGCATCTGTGGATGGACGGTCACGAGGATGGCGGTGGCGGCCGACAGCGCGGACATCGTCAGGAAGCCCAGTTGCGGCGGACAGTCGATCACCACGACGTCATAGTCATCCTCGACCTCGGCCAGCACATCCCCGATCCGGGTGAAGAAGAGATTGCCCGAGCGTTCGCGCAGCGCCATCGGCGTCGTATGCTCGAACTCCATCAGGTCCAGATTGCCGGGAATGAGGTCCAGATTGGTGAAGTAGGTCTTCTGGATCACGCTGCGCAGGGGCAGGGGGTCCTCATAGCGGATCGCGTCATAGATCGTCCCGCCATCGGGCAGGTCGAATTCGGGCTGGACGCCATGCAGCGCCGACAGGCTGGCCTGCGGGTCAAGGTCGATCGCCAAAACCCGGTATCCGTCCAGAGCAAGCTTCTGCGCCAGATGGGCCGCGGTCGTGGTCTTGCCCGAACCGCCCTTGAAGTTGATGACTGTGATGACCTGAAGGTGGTCCCCGTCGCGCCTGCCGGGCAGATAGGTTCCCGGCGACTTGGCGCCCTTCTCCAGCATCTCGCGCAGGGCCTGGATGTCAGAGGGGCTGTAATAGCGCCGCCCCCCCGCCCGCGTCTCGGGCGAGGGGCCGCGGCCGTCCAGGTCCAGCTTGCGCAGATAGGCATCCTTGACGCCCAGAAGCTCCGCCGCCTCTCCGGAGGTGAATTTTCGCAGGACGCGCTTGGCATCGGGCGGAAAAAGCTGTTCACGATGGGCATGCAGCCGCTCGGACAATGCTGCCGCATGCTCCCCGACCAACCTGTCAATACGGGTCTTTGTCCGCTGACCGTCCACCGCTGCCCCTTCATCCGCTCATGACCGGCGCTTTCAGTTACGCTTCTGGCCGTCTTATTCACTTCGTTCCGTAAACTAATGCGGGCTTCAGGCGATTCTGACAAGGGGTTTTCGATCGTGCCGCACCGATGCCGCCAGGATGACCGACGGCCTTGATCGGCGCCGTGTCCGGTGCCTAGGATGGTCGGGCGGGTGTCGGCCGCGTCCGGGCCTGTCCATGCGACTTCGGAGGAACCATGCGTGTCGTCGATATCATCGCAGGCGGTCTTGCAGCCGCGGTCGCGGCAACCCTGACTGCGCCGGTTCACGCCCAGGGCCATGACGGGCGCGGCGGGCGGTATGACAGCGAAGACGGTCAGACCCTCAGCGTGACCCTAGGCTCCAGACCCATTGATTTCATGCTTTTCGCGTGATTCAGGCTCCTCAAGGAGACCTGATCGATGAGTAATCTTTACTGGCTGAGCGACGCCCAGATGGAGCGTCTGAAACCGTTCTTTCCCAAAAGCCCTGGCAAGCCCCGCGTCGATGATCGCCGTGTCCTCAGCGGCATAATTTTCATCAATCGCAATGGGTTGCGGTGGTGTGACGCGCCGAAGGAATACGGCCCGGCCAAAACCCTCTACAACCGCTGGAAGCGCTGGAGCGACAACGGGGTTTTTGCCCGGATCATGGTCGGCCTTGCCGCCGAGAGCGCCGAGCACAAGACGATCATGATCGACGCGACCTATCTCAAGGCACACCGCACGGCCTCAAGCCTTGGGGTGAAAAAGGGGGGCGCGGGCGCCAGATCGGGCGCACCAAAGGCGGTATGAACACCAAGTTGCACGCTGTCGCCGATGCCAACGGGCGGCCGATCGGGTTCTTCATGTCGGCCGGCCAGGTCAGCGATTACACCGGCGCGGCGGCGCTGCTGGGCAGCCTGCCGAAGGCTGGGTGGCTTCTGGCCGACAGGGGCTACGACGCTGATTGGTTCAGAGACGCGTTGAAAGACAAGGGGATAAAGGTTTGCATCCCCGGACGGAAGTCCCGCAAGAAGGTCGTCAAATACGACAAGCGGCGTTACAAAAGGCGTAACCGCATCGAAATCATGTTCGGGCGTCTGAAGGACTGGAGGCGCGTCGCAACCCGTTATGACCGCTGCCCGGAAACGTTCTTCTCAGCTATTATGCTCGCCGCAACCGTCTTGTTCTGGCTGTGAAACTCAATGAGTCTGGAGCCTAACGCCGTTGCCGGATGACCGCTACGCGATCAGCATCTCGACGACGGTCCCGATGCGCGACGGGCTGCAGGGATGTGGCGGCAGCATCACCGGCGCGTTGCGGATCGCGGATGACACCGCCAGCCTGGAGGTTCCGAACGAAGGCTTCGTCGCAGGCGCGCCGGTCTCGGACTCCAATCTGGAATTCTGTCGCATCGATCTGCGCTTCGTGGGTGAGCATACCATCCGGATGCAGGAGGTCTCGGGCTGCGGATATTTCCACGGCGCCGGGTGCAGCTTCACCGGCGATGTCATCCACGAAGCCAGCGGGATCTGAGCCGATGCGCGTCCGAAGCCTTGTCCTGCCGTGCCTGCTTCTGCTGCCCGCCTGCCGGGAGGAGGTGATTCTTTCGGACCTTCCCTCGCCCGGCGGCGACTATCATGCAGTCGTCAAGGACTGCCCGCGCCAGGGCTCAAGCTTCCTGTCGGGCGACCGCAGGATCGAGGTCTCGGTCCTGCCCGCCGGCAGGTTCGAGCCGTGCAACACCTTCATCGACGCCGTCTTTCAGTTCGACGCCTATGCGCCCGTCGAGGATCTGGAGCTGGAATGGACCTCCGCGACCGCGCTGCGGGCCTGGCATCCGGGCTTCGACGCCAATTCCCGGCCAAGCGCGTCTTCCAGCGCGCCGTCGAACCCGGTCACCGTCACCTTCGGCCCCGCCGCGGCGCCCCAAGGCCGCGATCCCGGGTGACAGGATCGCGTCAGGCCAGGTCCGTCTTGGCGAAATCATCGCCCTTGTAGAGCAGGGGGTCGTGATGCGCCTTGGCGCAGGCATAGGAGAGGGCATCACCCATGTTCAGCTGCGCCGGATGCCCGGCCAGCTTGCCATAGGTCGCCAGGGCCTCGAGCGCGGCCTGGCCGATGCCCGAGGAGATCGTGACCTCCTGCGCCTGGATCGCATCGATCAGGTCACTGACTAGATCGCCCGCGATCCGGAAGTCCTCGGCCGTGGCCGGGCCCGCGTTCCGCGCGTCCCGGCGCGTTCTGACCAAGGCAAGCGTCGACTCCATCCGCACCATGGGCGAGATGCGCAGCCTGCCGCGCGCGGCCTCCATCGCCTTCATCAGGCCCTGCGCCTCGGGTTCGTTCTTCAGCACCGCCACCAGCGCGCTTGCGTCGATGAACATCAGTCCTCGCCCCACATGGCGTCCATGAAGGGCTTGTCATCGCGACCGTCGGCCACGATGCCGGATGCCGCGGCGCGGCCCTGGATCGCGGCGATTCGGTCCGACAGGCTCTCCTGCGCGGACAGCATGGAAATCTGTGCCGCCAAGGCCTGACGGACAGCCTCGCTCTTGTTGGTGACACCGGTCATTGCGCAGTATCTTGCGACCAGCTTGTCGATCTCGTCGCCCTTGATGAGGATCGTCATGAGTCTATCCTGATTTATATATCTAGGTATACGACAAGGGATATATCATTGCAAGGCGCGCTATCCGCTGAGCGCGTACAGGGGCAACGCCATTCGGCAGCCGGGCAAGGGCCGCGCAGTTCGTCAACCGGGTCCGGCCCCGTGCCGCTGAAGCGTATGGTTGTGGAACCGGGTCCGATATGGCATCGAGACCCTGAATAGGATCCTGGCGACGGGATGGCTTCTCCGGGCGCCCATCCCCCGGGCAACCTGACCGAGCAACACGTCCCCACTGCACCGACCGTGACATGCCGGGCCCGCTCGGGCGAGTACAAGATTCCCATGCAAACTGACGCGCCGGTTTCGGCGCGCAGCACGCTTTCGATTGATGGCAGCCATATCGATGGCCTGGAGGCGAGGCTTGGCCGGCCGATCGACTTCCAGAGATTGGTCGCGCGTCTCAGAGCGGACGGGGCGACCGTCTCGGCGCATTACGACCGGGACCGCCGCGACAGTGCCGAACGGGCGCGAACCCTGCAGCTTTTCGAATGGCTGGAACGCCACGGCACCACGCGCCACGGCGCGGATGATTTCGACAAGCCGTGGCATATCCTTGAACGCTATGGCGCCACCCTGGTCGCCTTGGCCTCCGATGCCCTGACGGCCGCGCAAGAATGGCGACAGCCTGGCGATGCTGGCGGGGGATGCCACGCTGATCCCGCTTCTGCAGCGCCTCGCGGTGCGGGACGTGCGCGTGACCCTGACCTCCAGCCTCTCGGTCCCCAGTAGCATCGCGCCTCCGCCGCTGGTGGCGCTGGCGGACACGTGCATCGACCAGACCGAAGACAACCGGTTCCTCCTGCCCGAGGACGGGCACGGGCGCCACAAGCTATGAGACCGGGATGAGCCGACCGGCTCATCCCCACGTCAGCAAGCCCAAGGACCCGGTGACAGCCCGGGTCGCTCTTCCGGCCGCCGACCCGCCGGATAATCCTTATGAACCCTGACGACAGCTTGGAACGCCCGACGGAAAAGGGCCTTTCCGACATACATTGGACCATTCGTGATCTCTCTTTCAGAGTACAGGACCCAGTGGTTCGGCTACATCCGCGGCGAAGTGCTGGAGGGGGTGATGGTGGCCCTGATCCCCGAGGCCAAAGGCGCGCTTTGTCGCGACGAGATGCATGCGCTGGCCGAAAAGAGCTACTTCCGCGGGCGACAAATCCTGTGACCTGCCATGAGGCTAGCATCACTACAACAATTCCGCGCCCTGAGACGTTAAGCAACCGCCTCAAGGGCATTTATGAGAAGGCGGACTTCGCCTATGAGATTGCCGCAGATATCTATCGTTGTCCCGCAGTGGAAGCGCTGTAGTATCGATACACAACCGAGGAAGACTGCTTGGAACTCCGCCGCTACTGGACCAGCGAGTGCGGCACGTTCCTGATCAAATCGTGATGCACGAACGGCGAGGAGCGCCGGATCACAAGATGGTGCACGAGCATCTAGTCGAGGCTGATCGGACCGGCTAAACCGATGACAATCCGCCGAGGCACGGTCGAGCACCCGTTTGGCACCATCAATGTGTGGGTGGGCACGTCCCACTTTCAGACCCGACGACTAGGCTCCAGACCCATTGATTTCATGCTTTTCGCGTGATTCAGGCTCCTCAAGGAGACCTGATCGATGAGTAATCTTTACTGGCTGAGCGACGCCCAGATGGAGCGTCTGAAACCGTTCTTTCCCAAAAGCCATGGCAAGCCCCGCGTCGATGATCGCCGTGTCCTCAGCGGCATAATTTTCATCAATCGCAATGGGTTGCGGTGGTGTGACGCGCCGAAGGAATACGGCCCGGCCAAAACCCTCTACAACCGCTGGAAGCGCTGGAGCGACAACGGGGTTTTTGCCCGGATCATGGTCGGCCTTGCCGCCGAGAGCGCCGAGCACAAGACGATCATGATCGACGCGACCTATCTCAAGGCACACCGCACGGCCTCAAGCCTTGGGGTGAAAAAGGGGGGCGCGGGCGCCAGATCGGGCGCACCAAAGGCGGTATGAACACCAAGTTGCACGCTGTCGCCGATGCCAACGGGCGGCCGATCGGGTTCTTCATGTCGGCCGGCCAGGTCAGCGATTACACCGGCGCGGCGGCGCTGCTGGGCAGCCTGCCGAAGGCTGGGTGGCTTCTGGCCGACAGGGGCTACGACGCTGATTGGTTCAGAGACGCGTTGAAAGACAAGGGGATAAAGGTTTGCATCCCCGGACGGAAGTCCCGCAAGAAGGTCGTCAAATACGACAAGCGGCGTTACAAAAGGCGTAACCGCATCGAAATCATGTTCGGGCGTCTGAAGGACTGGAGGCGCGTCGCAACCCGTTATGACCGCTGCCCGGAAACGTTCTTCTCAGCTATTATGCTCGCCGCAACCGTCTTGTTCTGGCTGTGAAACTCAATGAGTCTGGAGCCTAGTCCAGCAGACCCAGCCTCTTGGCCCGCTCCAGCAGCATCCTGACCGATGAGGGCTGCCAGCGGGTCCGGCCGCGGGGCGTACGTTCGCGCATCGCCTCCAGGCGGGTGCAGATCGCCTGGAGCGTGATGTCGGGATCGGCGCCCCTGATCGCGGCGACGATGGCCGGCAGGCGGTCATCCGCAACGCGGGGTGCCGCGCGGCCCAGCACGGTCGCGGGCAGGAAGCCGTCGCGCACATAGGCCTTCACCGCGCGCATCAGGCGGCCTTGCGTCCAGCGCCGCTCCGGGGGCAGGGGGGCGTTGACGAGGCGCAGCACGTCCTCCCAGGCCATGTCGGGACGCAGGCGGCGCACATGGGGTACCCAGTCCCGCGCGGTCTCGCGCAAGCGCTCCATATGGCCGTCCTGCCGGGCCAGCCGCATCCGGCGCAGAGCCTCCGGGTCGCGGGCGCGCAGGCCCGGATTGCCGCCGATCCGCCCCTCCGAGCGTGCCGCGGCCAGCCCCGCCTTGGTCCGCTCGCGGATCAGGGCGCGCTCGAACTCGGCCGCTGCACCCAGGACCTGCAGCGTGAACTTGCCCTGCGGCGAGGCCGTGTCGATTGGGTCGGTCAGCGAGCGGAAGAAGGCGCCCTTGGCCTCCAGCCGCTCGATGATCTCCAACAGATGCGACAGGGACCGCGCCAGACGATCGATGCGCACCACGACCAGCGTGTCGCCCCGGCCGATGCGCTCCAGCACGCGCGCCACGACCGGGCGCGCGCGGTTCCCGCCCGAAGCCTGCTCCTCGTGGATCTCGGCGCAGCCTGCGGCCTTCAGCGCCTGTGCTTGGGGCAGGGGCGTCTGATCGTCGGTCGAGACGCGCGCATAGCCGATCAGGGGCATAGGGAGCGCCTTCATGCAATCTTGTCTATCGTCATAAAACGACCGTTTGACGACGCATGCAACAGGGTTCCGTCTGCGACTCCACTATTGCCCGGCATGCCGATCTTCAGCAGGGGCAGGGCCGGATGTCCCGATCGCCCTTGCCGCATCGGCCCGGAGGCCGTCGCCCCTTGCCCGCGAGCAAGGGGCCCTGCAGGGCGTCATCCAAAACCTCTATGCAACTGTAGAATGATGCCACTATGCTCAATCTGTCACGATATCGGAGTTCCTTGTCAGATGGATATCGGTTCGCATCTTCTGAGCGCCGAAGCCCATGCGGCACGGGTGGAGGGCATCCTTCTGGCCGATCCCGCCCTGGCCGGGCTGTGGCGGATGGAGACGAGCCTCCTGGAGGCCGCCGCCTCGGTCGGGCTGGAAGGCGACCGCATCTCGACCCAGGGGATGGTGCTCCGCCTCGTCAGCGGAACGACGGTGGAGGACGATGTCCGCGCGGTCGAGATGGCCCTGCGGATCCTCACCGTCATCCGCCGGCCCGGCGATCCGTTCGGCGCGCCCGTCGCGGCCCTGCGCCGGATCGAGGCCGCCGCGGCACCCATCGGACAGGCGCGGGACGCGGGCGATCGTCTCGAGGATGCGGAGCTGGCCCTGGTCGTGCAGGAGGCGCAGGCCTGGACGCCAGTGCCGATCCTGGCGGGATGGCGCGCCGCCGCCGCCTATGCCTTCCGCTCCCGGCACAGCAGCCCGGTGGCCGAGCGGCTGGTCTTCATGGCGGTGGAGGGTGCCGCGCGTCACCTGCAGGGGCTGCGCCCCAGCCCAAGACCCATCGCCGCGGAGGCCGAGGATGGGGCAGGGGGGCTGCTGATGCCCGCCGCGGCCGGCTGGATCGTGCCGCCCTCCGTGGCACTCACCCGGGGCGGCTTTCGCCTCTGGTCGCCAATGACCGGGCTGGCGGGCTTCCTGGAGGCGGTCACGCGCAGC